>JANYLF010000255.1 GCA_025357995.1 Acidimicrobiia bacterium
GCCGGCGACCCTCTCGATCATCACCAACGTGTTCCCACCGCACGAGCGCGGGCGCGCCATCGGCGTGTGGGCCGGCACCGCCGGGATTGGAGTGGCCCTCGGACCACTCACGGGCGGATTCCTGCTCGGGCACTTCTACTGGGGTTCGATCTTCCTCGTGAACATCCCGATCGTGGTGTTCGGAGTGATCGCCGGTTTCCTCCTCATCCCCACGAGCAAGGACCCGAGCGCACCGAAGCTCGACCCGTTCGGTGCGGTGCTCTCGATCGCCGCGTTGATGACGATCGTGTACGCGCTCATCGAAGCGCCCGACCGTGGGTGGACCGCACCGCTCACCCTCGCCACCGCGGCCGGTGGTTTCGTACTGCTCGGGATCTTCGTGTGGTGGGAGCGGCGGTCGGATCACCCGATGCTCGACGTCGCGTTCTTCCGCAACCCCCGATTCAGCGCGGCGAACGCCGCGATCACCCTCACGTTCTTCGCGATGTTCGGATCGATCTTCCTGTTGACGCAATACCTGCAGTTCACGAAGGGCTACACGCCACTCGAATCGGGCGTTCGGATGTTGCCGTACGCGATCACGATGATGATCGTCGCACCGACGAGTTCGCGCGTGGTCGAGCGGTTCGGATCCAAGTTCACGGTCGCGCTGGGGCTCAGCTTCTCGGCGACGGCACTGCTGCTGATGACCCAGCTCACCGTCGACACGTCGTACCTCAGCATCGCGTGGCGGTTCGTGATCCTCGCCGCCGGGATGGGTCTCGTGATGGCCCCCGCGACGGACTCCGTGATGGGCTCGCTCCCGCTGGCCAAGGCCGGTGTGGGCTCGGCCGTGAACGACACCACCCGTCAGGTCGGTGGCGCGCTGGGCGTGGCGATCATCGGGAGTGTCGTGTCGTCGGTGTACGGCAGCAAGATCCGTGACCACCTCGTGGGCAAGCCGGTGCCGAAGGCGGCGGTCGACGCGGCGAAGAACTCGCTCGGTGGTGCGTTCGGCGTGGCGAAGCAGCTCCCCAAGACGCCGATCCCGAACGCCAAAGAGCTGGCGGCCGGTTTGGTGCACACCGCGAACCAGGCGTTCGTCGAAGCGTTCCGATGGGGTTCGCGCGTCGGCGCCGTGATGCTGGTGCTCGGTGTGATGATCGTGCTCCGGTGGCTTCCGGCGCGTGCGCCCAGCATCGCGATCGCCGAGCAGACCCACGAGCTCGAGGCGGAGGGCATCCTCGCGTGACTCCGGAAGCGATGCGAGAGATCGCGAAGGTCGGCCGACCTCGCAGCTGCGAGGCCGATGCCGCGATTCTCGACGCCGCGACGGAGCTCTTCTGTGAGCTCGGGTACGACGGGCTCTCGATCGAAGGCGTCGCGGCAAAGGCCGGTGTCGGCAAGACCACGATCTACCGTCGCTACCCCACCAAGCTCGACTTGGTGATGGCCGCGTCGATCCACATGGGCGCGGGAAAGATTCCGGCGGTCGAAACCGGTGAGCTGCGCGCAGACCTGATCTCCATCGCGCAGTCGTACGTCCACATGCTCACGGCAACCACCGTCGGGCGCGCGATCCCCATGATGATCGTGGCGAAAGGCCAAAATCCGGAGTTGGCCGCGGCCCACGATGCGTACGTTGCGAGCCGACGCTTGGTGTCGATCGGTGTGATCCGGCGGGCGATGGACCGCGGCGACCTCCCGGCCGACACGGATCCGGACCTGGTCAGTGATCTGTTGACGGGCCCGATCTTCGTCCGCGTGTTCGTGACCGGTCAGCCGGTTACTCCGCGCTACGTCGAAGAACTCGTCGACGCGATTCTCAGCTGAGACGGCTCAGGTGAGACCTCTCAGTTGAGATCGGCGAAGGCGTCGAGGAAGAGTTGTTCCTGCTCGCGGTCGTGGACGGTGGAGCTCCCACTCGCGGGGCTCGGTGAGGGCGGGCGGGTGACGTGGCGCAGGCGCGCCTGATCGCGCAGGATCCGATGGAGCTTGCCGTGTACGAAGTTCCACGCACCCATGTTTCCAGGCTCTTCTTGTACCCAGAACACTTCGTCGCAGTCGGTGTACTTCTCGGCGAGTGCGATGAGTTGGTTCTCCGGCCACGGGTAGAGCTGTTCCACGCGGATCACCGCGACGGGCGCGCCGAGCTCGTCGCGGCGGTCCATCAACTCGTGCGCCACCTTGCCGGAGCACAACAGGACGCGCTGCACCAACGCGGGGTCGATGGAGAGACGCGGGTCGTCGAGGATCTCCTGAAAGCTGCCGGACTCGAACGCGGAGACCGGTGAACGCGTGGCGGCCACGCGCAGGTACTTCTTCGGGGTGAAGCACACCAACGGCTTCCGCGCCGGCGCGTGAATCTGACGACGCAGGAGATGGAAGTACTGCGCGGAGGTGGTGGGGTAACACACGCGTAGGTTGTTTTCCGCGCAGAGCGCGAGGAAGCGTTCGATCCGCGCGCTGGAGTGCTCGGGTCCCTGACCTTCGAAGCCATGGGGGAGCAGGAGTGAGAGCCGTGACTGCTGGCCCCATTTGTCTTCGGCGGCCACGATGAACTGGTCGACGATGATCTGTGCGCCGTTGATGAAGTCGCCGAACTGTGCCTCCCACCCGACCCACGCCTCGGCGTCGGCGACCGAGTATCCGTATTCGAAGCCGAGCGCGGCGTACTCGGAGAGCACGGAGTCGAAGAGCATCACGGGCGCCTGGTCTTCCGTGATGTGTCGCAACGGCGCGAACTCGGACTCGTTCTCGGCATCGACGAGGACACCGTGGCGTTGGCTGAACGTGCCGCGCCGGGTGTCCTGGCCGGCGAGGCGAACGGGCGTGCCCTCGACCGCGAGTGAGCCGAACGCGAGCGCCTCGCCGAGTGCCCAATCGATCTGGTCCGTGGCGAAGTCGGTGGCGCGAGCGCGCAGGATCTTTTCCAGCTTGGGGCTCACGTGGAAGTCGTCCGGCCAGCCGACGAGCGCGTCCACGATTCGGGCCAACCTTGATCGAGGCACGCCCGTGTCGACCGCAGTTTCCACTTCGTCGGCCACCACGACGTTGACCGGGATGGTTGGCGGCCCGGATTGGTGCGTCTCGTCGAACGCGTGGTCGAGGCGTCCATGAAAGTCTTCGAGTGCAGCTTCGGCCTCGGCCAACGTGAAGTCGCCGCGGTTCACGAGGGTCTCTGTGTAGAGCTTGCGCACACTGCGCCGCGCACGGATGAGCTCGTACATCTTCGGTTGGGTGAACGCGGGCTCGTCGCCCTCGTTGTGGCCGTAGCGGCGGTAACACACCATGTCGACCACGATGTCCTTGCGGAACGTCTGGCGGAACTCGTACGCGAGTTGCACAACGCGCACGCAGGCCTCGGGGTCGTCGCCGTTCACGTGGAAGATCGGCGCCTGCACCATCTTGGCGACGTCGGTCGCGTACACGCCGGAGCGACCCAGCTCTGGCGCGGTCGTGAAGCCGAGTTGGTTGTTCACCACGATGTGGACGGTGCCGCCGACTTCGTAGCCGGGAACCTCCGAGAGGTTGAGCGTCTCGGCCACCACGCCTTGGCCCGCGAACGCGGCGTCGCCGTGAACCAAGACGGGAAGCACATGACAGCGTTCGCTGTCGTCGATGCGGTCGCCTTTGGCTCGAGCCATGCCTTCCACGACTGGGTCGACGGCTTCGAGGTGACTCGGGTTCGACGCGAGCGAGACGGTCATCTGGCGGCCAGACGGCGCGGTGTGAGTACCGGTCGCGCCCACGTGGTACTTGACGTCGCCCGATCCCTGGACCGATGACGGATCGAGCGCGCCTTCGAACTCGCGGAAGATCTGCCCGTAGCTCTTGCCGACGGTGTTGACGAGCACATTCAAGCGACCGCGGTGGGCCGTCCCCAGTACCGCTTCGGCCATGCCGCCGTCCGCCGCGACGGTGAGGAGCGCGTCGAGCATCGGAATCAACGACTCCGCGCCTTCGAGACTGAACCGCTTCTGGCCGAGGTACTTCTTCTGGAGGAATCCTTCGAACGCTTCGGCCGCGTTCAGCCGGTCGAGGATGCGGCGCTGCACCGCGGGATCCGGTGCGGGTGGCGCAACCTCGACGCGCGTCTGAATCCAGGCTTTCTGCTCAGGATCCTGGATGTGCATGTACTCCACGCCCACGGTGCGCGCGTACGCGTCGCGCAGCATGCCGAGGATCTCGCGGAGGGGCATCGACCGGCGGCCCAGCGCGCCCGCGCCGAGACTCCCGACGGGGAACTCGCGGTCGAGATCCCAGATGCTCAGACCATGCTCGTTGAGGTCGAGTTCGGGATGCGTGTCCGGCTCGTTGCGGCCGAGCGGATCAAGGTTGGCGATGAGATGCCCGCGCACGCGATACATGTTGATGAGTTGGTGGACGTGCACCACCTTCTCGTTGTGCGCGGCTTCGTCGTCGAGCGAGCTCACGTCGGTGCTCCAGCGGGCCGGTTCGTACGGAACGCCGAAACTGTGGAAGATGCTGTCGTAGAAGTCGTGCGCGCCGAGCAGCAGGTCGTGAATCGCGCGGAGGAACTCTCCGCTCTCCGCGCCCTGGATCACTCGGTGGTCGTAGGTGCTGGTGAGGGTGATGACCTTGCTGATGCCGAGCCGAGCGATGGTGTGCACGTCGGCGCCTTCGTACTCGGCGGGGTAGCCGATCGCGCCGACACCGAGAATAAATCCCTGGCCGGGCATGAGGCGCGGCACCGAATGGACGGTGCCGATCGTGCCAGGGTTGGTGATGGTACCGGTCGTGCCGGCGAAATCGTCGGGCGTGATGCCGCCGGTGCGGACCTTGCGGATCATCTCCTCGTACACCGCGAAGAATCCCGCGAATTCGAGCGCGTCGACGCCTTTGAGGTTGGGCACGAGGAGCGTGCGGGAACCGTCGGATTTCGCGACGTCGACCGCGAGACCGAGGTTGATGTGATCGTGACGCACCACAACCGGCGCGCCGTTCTCTACGCCGTAGCCCGAACCCATCGCGGGAACCTGGCCGACGGCGCGCACCGCCGCGTACGCGATCAGATGGGTGAAGCTCACCTTCCCGCGTGCGGTGCGACTCAGGTGGTTGTTGAGAATCTGGCGGTTGACTTCGAGCAACTTCGCCGGCACGTTGCGAACCGACGTAGCGGTTGGCACGCCGAGGCTCGCTTCCATGTTCTCGACGATGCGCGCGGCCGCGCCACGGATGGGTTTCGACGCTTCACCCTCGAGCACAAGCGGGGGATTGCCAATGGGACGAGCCGGCTCGACCGGAGGTTCCTGGCGGATGGTGACCGACGGCGCTGATGGAGTGGCCGGGGCCTCCGGCGTGTCCGTCGTGGGTATCGGGACGTCGCCGTTCGTGGTTTTCGCACTGGATCCGGCGGGCGTGTAGTCGGCGAAGAACTCCTGCCACGCCGGCGCGACCGAGGTCGGATCGGCCACGAACTGGCGGTACATCTCCTCGACGAGTCCGGAGTTCGGGCCGAGGTCCTCGAAAGTGTTGGTCACACGTCCGAGGCTACCCCTCGCGTTTCCCGACGGCCCGAGGCGCGTCCGCCAACGAACTACTCATGGACGAGATGCTCAGCGACGGAGGAGTTCGGCGGTCTGGAATGCGAGGTCGAGCGACTGGCGAGCATTGAGTCGCGGATCGCACATCGTCTCGTACCGCTGTTCCAGGTGATCGCCGAGCACTTCGTCGGTGCCGCCGAGGCACTCGGTCACGTTCTCGCCCGTGAGCTCGACGTGTACGCCACCGGGCCACACGCCCGCGTTGTTGCATGCAGTGAAGAAGCCGCGCAGCTCGCTCATCACGTCGTCGAACCGCCGGGTCTTGACGCCGCTCGAGTGCGTGAACGTGTTGCCGTGCATCGGGTCACAGGCCCACACGACTGGATGGCCGGATTCGCGCACGGCATCGATCAACGGTGGCAGCAGCTCACTCACCCGGTCCTTGCCCATGCGGCTGATCAGCATCAGCTTGCCGGCGCGGGCGTCGGGGTTGAGTCGCTTGCACAATGCGAGAACTTCGTCGGGTTCGGTCGTCGGTCCGAGCTTCACGCCGACCGGATTCTCTACTCCGGCAAGGAACTCCACGTGCGCGCCGTCGAGCTGGCGGGTGCGGTCGCCGATCCACAACAAGTGTGCGGAACAGTCGTACCAATCGCCGGTGATCGAGTCCTGACGGGTGAGCGCCTCCTCGTAGTCGAGCAGGAGCGCCTCGTGCGATGTGTAGCAATCCACCTGGTGGAGTTGGAACTCCGCGTTGAGATCGATGCCGCATGCGGTCATGAACCGCAGCGCGCGTTCGATCTCCGCGGCCAGGCTTTCGTAGCGGCGTCCCTCGGGGCTCGCGGTCACGAAGTCTTGGTTCCACGCGTGGGCTTGGGCGAGGTCGGCGTACCCACCCTTGGTCAGCGCGCGCAGCAAGTTCAACGTGGAGGCCGATTGGTGGTAGCCGCGCAGCAACCGTGTGGGATCTGGGGCGCGCGACTCGGCGTCGAACGCGATGTCGTTCACCATGTCGCCGCGAAAGCTCGGAAGCTCGACTCCGTCGCGCACCTCGGTGTTCGACGAGCGGGGCTTCGCGAACTGTCCGGCGATGCGGCCGATCTTCACCGTCGGGACGCCGGCGCCGTAGGTGAGCACCACCGACATCTGCAGGATGATCTTGAGCTTGTCGCGGATGCCGTTGGCCGAGAACGCGCCGAACGCCTCGGCACAGTCGCCAGCTTGGAGGACGAACGCCTTGCCCTCACTCGCGAGCGCGAGGGATTCGGTGAGTGTGCGGGCTTCGCCGGCGAAGACGAGCGGCGGGATCGATGCGAGTTCGTCGACCACCGCGCGCAACGGAGCTTCCGGCCAGTCGGGGTGTTGCGCGACGGGTCGGGTGCGCCACGATGCGGGAGTCCAGGGTTGTTCCGGTGTGACGGCCATGGCTAGAGGTACTGACCCGGCGCGTGTTCCCCGGGCGGCGCAGCGCCGGGCGCTCCGTCCGGCGCGCCGATCTCGAGTGCGTGACGACGGCGCATCTCTTCGAACTGTTGCTGGGCCATCGTCTGTTGGGTGAACAGCGTGGCCTGGATGCCGTGAAACAGGCCTTCGAGCCATCCCACGAGCTGGGCTTGCGCGATCCGGAGCTCCGAGTCGGTCGGGGTCTCGGCCGAGAACGGGAGGAACACAGTGCTGAGCTCTTGTTGCAGCTCGGGGGAGAGGATCTCGTGGAGCTCGCGCAGCGATCGCTCCTGGATCTCGCGCAGCGCCCGCCGGCCGGCATCGTCGAGCGGCGCGCGCCGAACCTCGTCGAGCATGGCTCGGACCATCGACGCGATCCGGATCAGCTTTGTGGGCCGCAGTACCTGCTCGTCGACCTCCGGGAGGCCGGGTGCCGGCGCGTCGCCGTTGGCCGCCACGCCGTCCGGGAGGACCGCGCTCGCCAACGCGACTTCCGGCACGACCGGATGGGCTTCGGGGCTGGGCATTGGGTCCACGATACCGGCCGACCGGTGGACGGTCCGCAGCGAGTTTCCGGAGGGCGGGCGGCGACGGCCCGATTACGGCTGGACGTCGGGCGGGCGGCGGCCTTGCGCGCCGGCGGTCCGCGGCCCCGGAACGTCGTGGAATCGGTACGGCTCGGCGTCTCGACCCGGCTGACAGACCCAGGACTCGCCGGTCCGGCCCGTCGTCACGATGGTGAAGACCGCATCCGCAATCTGGGTGGCCGGCATCAACGGAAAGTCGTTGGCCGCGAACATCGCCTTCGTGTCGGCATTGAGAATGTTGGTATCGGTCATGCCGGGATTCACCGTGTTCGCGGTGATGCCCTTGGCGAGGAGCGGCGGAGCGATGCTGCGGATGAAGCCGACGACCGCGTGTTTGGTCAGGTCGTACACCGGGTCCATCGCGAACGGAATGAGACCCGCGAGTGAACTCGTCGCGACGATCGCGCCGCCACCGCGTCGCTCCATCGTTGGAATCGCAGCGCGCACACCCCACACGACACCGTCGACGTTCACGCGCATGATGCGGTGGTACTCGGCGTCAGTGAGTGCGGTGACGTCGCCCACGCCGATGGCGATGCCCGCGTTGAGGTAGGCGATGTCGACGCCGCCGAGCTCGCGCTCACACGTGGCGAACATGGCGTCGACGTCGTTGGCGTCGCCCGCGTCGGCGTGCACGTAGAGGCCGCCGACCGCATCCGCGACGGCCTTGCCGTTGGTGTCGTCGAAGTCGGCCGCGCAGATCGTCGCCCCCTCGGCGGCGAACCGTTCCGCGGTTGCCCGGCCGATGCCCGATGCCGCGCCCGTGATCAACGCGATCTTGCCGTCGAGAAGTCCCATGGGCTCGCACGGTACGCGCCCGCCCACCGTGTTGTCGCTTTTCGGTATCCAGGAAAGTGTACGCGTGTACACTTCTTGGGATGCCCACGAAATTGCACAAGGGGAAGCTGCACCTCGCGTTCATCGCCCGTGCGGCGCGCGAGGTCGCTCGTCGCGAAGGGCTCGACGGTGTCACCGTTCGGGCCGTGGCCGCCAAGCTCGGTGTGAGCCCAATGGCGCTGTACCGCCACATCGAATCGACGGACGACCTACGCCGCGCGGCCCTGAATGAGGCGCTCAAACAGGTGCCGAGTCCGGGGCTCGAGGGTCCCGTATCCGAGCGGCTCCGGTCGTGGGCGGTCGAGGCTCGAGGAGTTGTGCGCCGCTATCCCGGCCTCGCGGAGGCGTGTCTCAGGGAGTGGGTCGTGCTTCGCCACGGATGTCGGATCATGGAGCTCCTTCTGGGTGTCGCGGCCGACCATTCGTCGGACGACGCGGAGCAGGTCGCGATCGCGAATGCCGTGTTCGTCTACGTGCTGAGCCGAGTCGCGGCCGAGCGCGCGGTGCTCGCGGGAGGAAGACGGCGCACACTCCCTGCCGTCGAGGAGGAGCCCAGGCGTTACCCGCGTCTCGTACGGGTGCAGAAGGAATTCATGACGATCAACGTCGAACGCCACTTCGCAATCGGACTGGACGCGCTGTTGTTCGGCCTCCTTCGCCGCGAGGTGGTCTCGTGAGTCTGACGATTCGTGATTGCACGGTCGAAGACCTGCCCGAATCTCTCGATATCTACAACGCGCTGACCGAAACCACCACGGTCGCGTGGAGCGAAGTCCGCGTGACCCTCGAACCCCGCGCGGCGTGGTTCGCCGATCAGAAGGTCCGCGGGTTCCCGGTCCTGGTCGCGGTCGACGGCGGCGCGGTGGTGGGTGTCGCGAGTTACGGCGACTTTCGTGGTTACCCTCACTGGGAGGGCTATCGCTTCACCGTCGAGCATTCGATCCATGTGCGCGGCGATCGCTGCGGTTCCGGCATCGGGCGCGTGTTGCTCGATGCGCTGATCGACCGGGCTCGCGCCGCGGGTGTGCACGTGATGGTCGGTGCCATCGACGGTGACAACGAAGATTCGATTCGCTTCCACACACGCCTGGGCTTCGTCGAGGTCGCGCGGATGCCCGAGGTCGGCTTCAAGTTCGGTCGTTGGCTCGACCTCGTCCTCGTGCAGAGGATCCTGTGATCTCCGTCGTGGCCTTCGATCTCGGAGATGTGCTGTGTCGGTTCGATCCGGCCGCGCGCGTTCGTGCGTTGGCCGACGCGTCGGGCTGGACG
>JANYLF010000241.1 GCA_025357995.1 Acidimicrobiia bacterium
CACCGAGCTCGACCATCCCGAGGCCGAGACCACCGTCGGCCTCGGGCACCGCGATTCCGAGCCAACCGAGCTCCACCATCGCGGTCCAGAGCTCCGGATCCCACCCGATCTCCGTGTCGTGCACCGACCGAATTCGCGAGGGTGGGCACTGGTCGCCGAGGAACTCCTGCGCCGCGTCCGCCAGCGCGATCTGGTCCGTCGAGAGATCGAAATCCATGAGCAGCCGACGCTACTGCGCGACGCATCACCGAGAACGGAGACGAGACTCTCGATAGATTGCGAACGACGACGACCGATTGCCGAGGAGCCGCTGTGAACGAAGAGACGCCCGCCTACTTCCGCCACGGCGACACGGAGATCGAACTTCCGGTGGTGCGAGGTTCCGAGAACGAGTTGGCGGTCGATATCGCGAAGTTGCGTAGCTCGACCGGCATGATCACGCTCGACTACGGCTACGTGAACACCGGCGCGACCGAATCGGCGATTACCTACATCGACGGCGACAAGGGGATCTTGCGCTACCGCGGCATCCCCATCGAGGAGTTGGTCGAGCGCGATTCCCCGAGCTTCCTCGAGACGTCGTACCTCCTCATCTACGGCCACCTTCCCACCAACGCCGAACTCGACGAGTGGCGGTTCGGCATTCGGCGCCACACACTGCTGCACGAAGACGTCAAGAGCTTCTTCGGCGGCTTCCCCAAAGACGCTCACCCCATGGCAGTGCTGTCCAGCGTGGTGAGCGCGCTCTCGACCTTCTACCAAGACAGCGACGACCCACACGACGCCGATCAGGTCCAGCTCTCAATACTTCGACTGATGGCAAAGCTGCCGACGATCGCTGCCTACGCATACAAGAAGTCGATCGGTCAGCCGTTCCTGTATCCGGACAACGAGCTCGACCTCATCGAGAACTTCCTCACCATGACGTTCGCGGTGCCGTCGGAGCCCTACGACGTCTCCCCGACGATTGTGCACGCACTCAAACAGCTCTTGATCCTGCACGCCGATCATGAGCAGAACTGTTCGACGTCGACCGTCCGAATGGTCGGTTCGTCGGACGCCAATCTCTTTGCCAGCGTCGCCGCCGGCATCAACGCGCTGTGGGGACCACTGCACGGCGGTGCGAACCAGGCCGTGCTCGAAATGCTCGAAGGCATCCGTCGGGACGGTGGCGACATCGATCGCTACGTCGCGATGGCGAAGGACCCCGACTCCAACTTCCGACTCTCGGGTTTCGGCCATCGCGTCTACAAGAATTACGACCCGCGCGCTCGGATCCTGGCGGACACTGTCGAGCGGGTCATCGGCGAGCTCGACGGTCGCGACGAGCTGCTCGACATCGCGCGTCGGCTCGAAGAGGTCGCGCTTACCGACCCGTACTTCATCGACCGCAAGCTCTACCCAAACGTGGACTTCTACTCGGGACTCATCTACCGAGCCATGGGATTCCCCACCGAGATGTTCACTGTGCTCTTCGCCATGGGTCGGTTGCCCGGCTGGATCGCGCACTGGAAGGAGATGATGGAGAGCGACAAGACCAAGATCGGACGGCCGCGCCAGATCTACACCGGACCCACCGATACCCATTACCTCCCCATCGACGACCGCTAGCGCGGGCGCTGACGCTACCTACCAGGCCTGGGCCCAGCCTCCGCCGCTGCTGATGCGCAGCGCGGTCGGCACGCTCGTGGGCATTGCCGGCACGGTCGATGCGTCGCAGGACGCGGTCCCGAGGCTACCGAAGACGGTGCCCGCGGCATTGGCCGCGTCGCCGATCACGTAACACGTGCCAGTTGCCGATCGCGCCGCGAACACGATTCCTGCGGTTCCCGTTTGCATCGAGACAACACTCGGCTTCGTCGATGACCCGCTCGTGAACACCACACCGGTCTCGGCGGCCTTCAGCGACGCGAGCGTGACCTTCGCGTACGAGTCCGTGTCCGCATAGATCGCTTTCGCGTTGGTGATCGCAATCCGGAGACTCGACTGTGCGGACCGATCGTGGGCCCGAGCCTTCGCACCGATGAACGACGGGAGACCGATCGCGAGCAGTACGCCGATCATCAAGACGACGGTCGTGACCTCGATCAGGGTCACCCCGTCATGACCCCGCGCGAAAACGGCCCGAACCGATCGGTGCAACACTCCGGGTTCTTCGGTCGCCAGGCTGTCAGCCTTGAGGTGGCCGGGATCGACCGGCGAATAAACTCCGGCGTGTGGACCTCACCCCGACCGATGCCGAGCGTGAGCTCCGCCGCGAATGTCAATCGTGGCTCCGCGAGCATCTCCCGTGGGAGTACGGGCGCGGCCTCCCGCCACGGTTCGACGACCTGGCGGACGAGGTCGCGTTCGGTCGTGGCTGGCAGGCACAACTCGCAGCCGGACGGTGGGTCGGCGTGGCGTGGCCGGAGGACTACGGCGGCCGTGACGCCGGCCCGATCGGCCACTACATCGTGACCGAGGAACTCGCCCGCGCTCGCGCGCCGGAACTCGTCGGCCGTATCGGCGTGAACCTCGTTGGGCCCACGATCCTCGCTCACGGCACCGACCACCAGCGCGCCCGCTGGCTCCCACGCATCCTTTCCGCCGACGAGATCTGGTGTCAGCTGTTCAGCGAACCCGGCGCCGGAAGCGACCTGAGCTCGCTCACCACCCGCGCGCAACGCGTCGACGGCGGATGGCAGCTCAACGGCCAGAAGGTCTGGACGAGTTACGCGCAGTTCGCGGACTGGGGTGTGTGTCTCGCGCGCACGGATCCGGAGGCGCGTCCACAGCAGGGTATTTCGTATCTCGTCGTCGACATGCGCGCGCCGGGGGTGGAGGTGCGACCGCTCCGCCAGATCACGGACGAGTCCGAGTTCAACGAGGTGTTCTTCGACGGCGTGTTCATTCCCGAGGATCGCATCATCGGCCCCGAGCACGAGGGCTGGCGGATCGCGAACTCCACGCTGACCCACGAGCGCGGAGTCAACCCGCGCCAGCTCGTGATTCACACCCAGCTCCTCGACGAGTTGCTCACGCTTGCGCACGAAAATCAGTCGTGGGACGACCCGCGCCTCGCGCCACGACTCGCGGAGGCATTCGTCGAAGTTCAGCTGTTTCGGCTGCACAATTGGCGTTCCGTGTCATGCACCGCGAAGGGTTGCGAGCCCGGCCCCGTGGGCAGCATCAACAAGTTGTGGTGGTCCGAGATGAGCAAGCGACTCCACGACACCGTGATGAGTGTGCTCGGCGCGGCGGCGCCACTCTGGGGTGACGCATCGAACAACCCGGGCGACGGTCGGTGGCAGCGATCGTGGCTGTACTACCAAGCGAGTTCGATCTGGGCCGGCACCAACGAGATCCAGCGCAACGTGATCGGCGAACGAACGCTGGGACTCCCACGCGAGCCGAGACGATGACGCGCCCGTCCCCGTGGCTCCGCGTCGCGGTGGCCGTCCTCATGGCGACGCCCGCCGTGGCGGCGATCGTCGTCGTACCGGGCGACCCCGCGACACGGAGCTAGATTCGCCGGCCCGGGGGTGCGTGTGAACGAGACGATCTGCTACGAGACCGACAGCGCCATCGCCACCATCACTCTGGCTCGTCCGCAGGCCGCGAACGCGCAGAACTCGCAACTCATTCTCGAACTCGATGCCGCGTTCGACGTCGCCGAGGCCGATCCCGACGTACGGGTGATCGTGCTGGCCGCCGAGGGGAAACACTTCTCGGCCGGTCACGACCTCAAGGAGATCCTCGCGGGCGACGAGGTTTGGGCCGCGCGCCGCGCCACACCCGAGGGCAAGCTCGAACACGAGCAAGTCATGTACTGGGACAAGCTCGTGCGGATTCGCGATTGCCCCAAGATCACGATCGCGGCGGTCCAGGGAGTGTGTTCCGCCGCGGGACTCATGCTCGCCGCGATGTGCGATCTCATCGTCGCGGCCGACGATGCCACCTTCTCGAACCCGGTCGCGCGCATGAGCGGCGTCGGTGTGGAGTTGCTCATCGAACCGTGGGAACTCGGGCCGCGCCTGGCCAAGGAGTTTCTCTTGTGCGCGACCACGTTGGATGCGCCGACCGCGCAGCGCGCGGGGCTCGTGAACCGAGTGGTACCACGCGCCGAGCTCCTGGCCGCGGCACACGCCATGGCCGCCGAGGTCGCGCTGGTGCCACCGATCACCGCGCGCGCGATCAAAGACACGATCAACCACACCGTCGACACGATGGGTCAGCGCGAGTCGTGGCGATACCACTTCATGGTGCATCAGCATGTGAGCAACTCCCCCGAAGCACTCAGCCGGGTCGACGCGCGCCGCGCCGGCGGCATGGATGCGGTACGCGCCGAACAAGCCGGCGAGACGACGTAGCGTGAGCGAGGAGTCCGACCGCGAGCACCGGGCCCGCGCGCTCCCGAAGCGCCGCCCGGCGGTTACGCCCGGCGATACGGCGGGACCCGACCGGCCCGGCCCGCAGGACCAAGAGGGGAAATAGAGTGCTTCCCCTCCAGGGTCTCCGAGTGCTCGATCTCGGCACCCGTATCGCGGCGCCCTTTTGCGCGGGACTGCTCGGCGAGCAGGGTGCCGAGGTCATCAAGATCGAGCAGCCGGGTACGGGCGATTTCATGCGCGAGATCGGGCCGTTCACCGAAGAGGGCTATTCGCTCTTCTGGGCTGTCGAGGGCCGCGGCCGCAAGAGCGTCACGTTGGATCTGCGCCAACTCGAGGGCCAGCACGTTTTCCGATCCTTGGCTGCGACGGCAGATGTGGTCGTGGAGAACTTTCGGCCGGGCACGTTGGAACGCTGGAACATCGCGCCGCGCGATCTCGACCCGCGGTTGGTGTCCGTTCGCATCTCCACCTTCGGACAGGACGGCCCACTCGCGTCGCGCCCGGGTCTCGATCGCGTCGGCATCGGCTACGGCGGGCTGCTCAATCTCACCGGCTATCCGGATCGACCGCCCGTGCGCGTGGGCGTGACGATCTCCGATTACTTGACTGGCGTATTCGCCGCGCAAGCGGCGACCGCCGCCCTGTACGCGCGCGACGCGCGCGGCGGCTCTGGCGCGATCGTGGACGCGGCGCTGTACGGCTCGGTGTTGCGCATCCTCGAGTGGACGATCGCCGGCTACGACCGGCTCGGCATCGTCCGATCACGCGAAGGAAACCGCCTCGCGAACAGTGCGCCGCTCGACAACTACCCGACGCTCGACGAGAAGTACGTCTGCATCGTGGCCGGGTCCGACACCAACTTCGCACGGTTGTGCGCGGCAATGGGTCGGCCCGATTTGTTGGAGGATGCGCGGTTTACCAAGTTGGTCGATCGCGCCGAGCATGGCGATGTGATCAACGGCATCGTCGCCGAGTGGACATCGGCGAATTCGGCGGCAGCAGTGGAGGCCGCGTGCGTCGCGCACGACGTGCCCGTCGCGACCGCCTACACCGCGGTCGACATGTTCAACGACGCGCAATTCGCGGCGCGTGGTGACCTGATCGCCATCGACGACCCGGTCATTGGGCCCGTGCGCCAGCAGGCGCCGTATCCACGGTTCGTCGGCGAACCGGTTCCCGTTCCCACCGGCGCGCCAATCCTCGGTGCCGACACCGACACGGTGCTCGGCGAACTCGGATTGTCGGCGGACGCGATCGGCGCGCTTCGTTCCAGCGGAGTGGTGGACTGAATGCCGCCGGTCGTCGAGGGCGTGTTTACGGTTGATCCGCCCGCGCTCTTGGGCGCGCGCTGCACCGGTTGCGGCGAGCATCACTTCCCGCGACTGGAGCAATGCCCGTACTGCGGCCACGAATCGGTGAAGCCCGTCGCGCTCTCGGATCACGGCACACTCTGGGGGTGGACCACAGTGCTCGACGCGCCACCGGGATACCTCGGAGAGGTTCCGTACGGCTTCGGCGTGGTCGAGCTGCCGGAGGGGTTGCGCGTGATCACGCGGCTCGCGGTGCCGGACGATTCGTGGGAGTTCGGCCAACCGATGCACGTGCACATCGTCGAGCTCGGCAAGACTGGCGCCGGCGACACGATGTCCACCTGGGAGTTCACGCCATGACCACGGTGGAGATCGCGGGTATCGGCCTGCACCCCTTCGGCCGGTTCGACGGTGTGAGCGTGACCGACATGGGAGTAGTTGCGGTGCGCGCCGCGCTGGCCGATGCGGGAATTGGCGCGGGTGATCGACCGGGCTTCCAGGCTGCGTTTTGCGGCACCGCCTATTCCGGTGTCGCCGCGGGCCACAAGGTGTTGGGCGCACTCGCCCGCACCGGAATGCCGATCGTCGACATCGAAGCCGGATGTGCGAGCGGGGGTGCCGCGCTCGGGCTCGCCGCCGGCGCGATCCGCGCCGGCCAGTACGACACAGCATTGGTCTTCGGAATGGAAAAGATGCCGAAGGGCATCATCCGCTCCAGCTTCTTCGAGCCTTGGCGCGAAGAATCAGGCCTCGCGGCGACTCCCGCGTACTTCGCATTGCGGGCGCAACGTCTGTTGCGCGAGCGTGGGATCACCAAACAAGACTTGGCGCGCGTCGTGGTGAAGAACCGCGCGCACGGCGCATTGAATCCGGACGCCATGTATCAATCGGAGACCACGGTCGAGGCCGTGCTCGGATCCCGCATCGTCTGCGATCCACTCCATCTGTTCATGCTGTGCTCGCCGAACGAAGGCGCGGCCGCGGTCGTACTCCGCCGAGCGGCCGCGGGTTCGACCGCGGTCCGCCTCGATGCGGCCGCGTTGCGATCGCATCTCCCCGGCAGCGTCCTCGGCGAAGCCACTCCCCTCGCGGGGATCGACGACGCGGACATCACACCACCGACCACACTCGCCGCCGACGCCGCGTACGCCGAGGCCGGAATCGGTCCCGACGATGTCGACATCGCCGAATGTCAGGATACCGACGCGGCCCGCGAACTCCTCGGCTGGGAGGAGCTCGGACTCTGCGCGCCCGGCGATCAGGCG
>JANYLF010000258.1 GCA_025357995.1 Acidimicrobiia bacterium
GGCTCGCCTGATCGACAACATGGTGGTCACGATCTCCGAGGATGGAGTGAGCACCGACTCTGGGATCATCGCGGGCGGGTCCTGATGGTCGAGCGGCCGGGCTCCGCCGGCAACCCGTAGCATCGCCCGCCATGGATCTCCTGGTGTTGGGCAGCGGCATCGCGGGCTTGTCGGCGGCGATCCACGGCGCGCAACGCGGGTGGACCGTCGGCGTCGTCACCAAGGGCGAGTTGGCGACCTCGGCCACTCGTTACGCGCAGGGCGGTGTTGCCGCCGCGCTCGGTGAGCCGGATTCCACGGAGCTGCATCAGACCGACACACTCGTGGCCGGGGCCGGACTGTGCGATGTGGACGCGGTCCACGTGTTGGTCACCGAGGGTCCGCGTCGGGTGCGGGAGTTGATGGAGCTCGGCGCTCGGTTCGACCAACAGAACGGTGAGCTCGCGCTCGCGATCGAAGGCGGACACTCGCTGCCGCGGGTCGTGCATGCGGGCGGTGACGCTACCGGCGCCGAGATCGAGCGCGCGCTCGCGGATGCCGCTCACGCGCTGGCCAACATCGACGTGCGTGAGCGCTGCTTCAGCGTCGACCTCATGGTGGAGTCGGGACGCTGCGTCGGGGTTCGCGCGCTGGATTCGACGGGTCGCCCCATGGAGATCCGCGCGCGCCACACGGTGCTCGCCACCGGCGGCGCCGGCCAGTTGTTCTCGGTCACCACCAATCCGGCGGTATCGACCGGCGACGGGATTGCGATGGCCTTGCGGGTCGGCGTGTCCGTCGCCGATGTGGAGTTCATGCAGTTCCACCCGACCGCGCTGCACCATCCGAGCATGCCCCGACCGCTGTTGTCGGAGGCGCTGCGCGGGGATGGCGCGGTCCTGCGCGACGAACACGGTGTCCGCTTCATGGTCGACGAACATCCTTTGGCCGACCTCGCGCCGCGCGATGTGGTCGCGCGGGCGATTGCCCAGCGCCTCGTCGAGCGGGGGTTGGACCACCTCTGGCTGGATGCCACCGCGATCGGTGGGTTCCCGGATCGGTTCCCCACGATCTGGGCCTCGGCCCAATCGGTAGGACTCGATCCGCAGAGCGACTTCCTTCCCGTTGCACCCGCGGCGCACTACCTCTCGGGTGGGATTGCGACCGACCTCGACGGCGCGTCCACGCTCCCCGGTTTGTGGTCATGCGGCGAGGCCGCGTGTTCCGGTGTGCACGGTGCGAACCGCTTGGCGTCGAACTCGCTCCTCGACGGCTTGGTGTTCGCGCCGCGCATCGTCGAGGCGATTGCCGCAGGCAAGGACGGTCCCGAACCCACGGGGGTGTTGCGCGGCGCGTCGCTCGAATCGGTGGTGCCGCCGGTCTTCCCGGCGCGGCCCGAAGGCGTGATCGCGCTGAACGAGCTGCAACACGCGATGACGATGGGCGCGGGCGTGCTGCGTGATCGTGAGAGCCTGGAGATGGTGGCCGCGGTCGTCGCGGTCGACGTCGAGGCGCACGATGTGACCGGCAACGAGCTGCGCAATCTGTTGACGGTGGCACGCGCCCTGATCGCGGCCGCATTGGCCCGTGAGGAGAGCCGCGGTACGCACACGAGGCTCGACTTCCCCGAGGCGTCGGCGGAATTCTCCGGTCGTTTCTTCGGTGCGGGTGGCGCGCCGGTCTTCGTCCCCCTCCCGGCGGGGGTTCCCGCGTGAATTCCCCCGGAGCGCGGGAATGATGGGGGACTTCGATCCGCCGGTGGTGGTGGTGCGCGACATCGTGGCGCGAGCGTTGGCCGAAGACTTTGGCACCCTTGGGGATCTCACATCCATCGCGACCATCCCCGAAGACGCGACCGCAACCGCCGCGATCGTTTCTCGGCGCTACGGGGTCCTCGCCGGCGCGAGTGGGGCCACCGAGGTGTTCCGCCAGGTGGACGCCACGGTCGGGCTGCGCTGGCACCTGACCGACGGCGACGTACTGGAGGAGGGAGCCCAGGTTGCCACGGTGCAGGGCAACTTGCGCTCGATCCTTGCCGCGGAACGCACCGCGCTGAATCTGCTCCAGCACGCGTCGGGGGTCGCGACTCTCACCCGCCAGTACGTCCAGGCCGCGGAGGGGCGCGTGAAGATTCGCGACACCCGCAAGACGCTTCCCGGCCTCCGGGCCATCGAGAAGGCCGCGGTCCGCGCCGGTGGTGGATACAACCACCGCGAGTGTTTGAGTGACGCGGTACTCATCAAGGACAACCATCTCGCGTTTCTCGACCTCACCGCCGCGGTCGAGCGTTCGAAAGTTCGCTGGCCGGGCCGCACCGTCGAGGTGGAGTGCGACACGTTGGCGCAGGTGCTCGAGGCAGTAGCCGCGGGTGCCGACGTGATCCTCCTCGACAACATGACCCCGGATGTGGTCCGTGAGGCCGTCTCGATCGTCGACGGCGTCGTTCCGCTCGAAGTGTCGGGCGGCGTGACGTTCGAGACGATCCGCGACTACGCCGCCACAGGTGCCGAGTTCGTCTCCGTGGGTGCACTGACGCACAGTGCACCGGCGCTCGATCTCGCGCTCGACTTCGCCCCCGCGCCAGACTGATCCCCCATGCTGCTCGCGATCGACACCGGCAACACTCAGACCGTTATCGGACTCTTCGATGGCGTCGAGCTGGCGGACCACTGGCGGATCGCGACGGTCGCGTCGCGCACGTCGGACGAACTCGCGCTGATGATCCAACAGTTTCTCGGATTTCACGGCTTCTCGTTCGACGAGGTGACCGGCGTGGCGATCTGCTCGGGAGTGCCGAGTGTGACTGGGGCCCTCCGCGAGATGACGACGCGCTATTTCGGCTTCGACGCGTTGGTGATCGAGCCGGGCGTTCGTACCGGCATGCCCATCCTCTACGACAACCCGAAGGAAGTTGGCCCCGATCGGATCGCGGATGCCGTGGGCGCGTACGAGCTGTACGGCGGACCCACGATCGTCGTCGATTTCGGGACGGCGAACACGGTGGAAGCGGTCAGCGCGAAGGGGGAGTACCTGGGCGGTGCGATCTTCCCCGGCGTCGAGATCTCGATGGACGCGTTGTTCGGACGTGCCGCGGCGCTACGCAAAGTGGAGCTCGTTCCACCGCGCAACGTGATCGGCAAGTCGACCGTCGAGTCGATCCAATCGGGCGTGCTGTACGGATTCAGTGGTCAAGTCGACGCGATCGTGAACCGGTTCAAGATCGAGTTAGGCGAGTGCACGGTGGTCGCCACCGGCGGTCTCGCCGATCTGATCACACCCTTCTCCGACACGATCCAGCATCTCGAGCCGTGGCTCACCCTGTACGGGCTGCGAATCATCTACGAGCGCAACGCGGGCTGAGCGGGTGGTCCGGGCCGCAACGCCGATCCGCAATACTGGACGGCTCGCCGGAACTCGGAGGGTTGGATGCGCGTACTGATCACGGGGATGGGTGGCGAGCTGGGCACCGGCGTCGCGCAGCTGCTCGAAGCTCGCCGTGAGATCACCGAGATCGTGGGCGTCGACTTCGTGCCGCCGCGGCGTCGGTTGCGGCGCAGTGAGTTTCGGCGCATCGACCCCCGTGAGCGCGAGAAGCTCGCGGCGTTCGTCACGGAATACGCGCCGGACGCGGTTGCCCATCTCGGTGTGTACGAGCCCGGTTCGCGCCTGCCGGCGCGGCTCGCGGCCGAGTACACACGCGCGGCGGCGGTCGGGGCTCTGGGCGCTGCCGCTCGGGCCGGGCGGCTCGAGCGGGTCGTGATCAGGAGTGGGATCTCCGTGTACGGGCGCGGTCGTGGTCGGCCTGGTGTGCCCGACGAAGACGCTCCGGTCGCGCCGACGACACCCTGGGGTCGCAGCCTCCTCGCGCTGGAAGCGCTGGCTGCCGACATCGGTCGTCGCCACGGCATTCCCGTGGCCGCCCTCCGCATGGCCACGGTCGCCGGTTCGCACATGCCGAGTCCGCTCGGGCGTGTGCTGCGCCTCCCGGCGGTGCCGGTTCCCGCCTGGAGCGATCCGGTGTTTCAACTGCTGCATGCCGACGACGTCGCACGATCGATCGTGGCCGCGTTGGTGGCGGGGACCGACGGTCCGTTGAACATCGTCGGGCCGGGGGCCGCGAGCGTCTGGCAGGCGGTGCGGCTCGGTGGTCGGATCCCGATCCCGATCGCCGGACCGATGTGGTCGGTGGCTGCGCACGCCGTGGAGCTTGCCGGGGCACCCGCGCCACCCCACGTGATCGAAATCCTGACCAAGGGCGGCGCGGCCGACGGATCACGCGCCCTGGACACCTTGCAGTTGGGTGCACTGCGTTCCACTCACGACGTGTGCACGGAGTTGTTCGAGTGGGCGACGGTGAGTTCGCTCCGCCCGCAACCACAGCTCGTGGAGGTGTCCGGTGGGTGAGGTCGCGGCCTTGCCCATGTTCGGGGTCGATTTGGACAAGACCCAAAGCGTCGAGCCCGTCGACGTGATCCGCCGCCATCTCGACGGGCGGTTCTCGATCGATCCGTTCGGCGCCGATCCCCAACTCCAGGATGTACTGGCCCCGCTCGTGGTGCGCCTCGTCCCCGTACGTGCCGAGGGTATGCATCACATCCCGTCCACGGGCCCCGCGTTGCTCGTGTCCAACCGCGGAATTGGTGTGTTGGAGCCGACCGCGATTTCGGTTGCGGTCCGAAAGCTGTGCGGCCGTCGTTTGCGCGTCGTCGGCACGCCCGAGATTCCCATCGTCGGCGACGCGCTGCGCAAGCTCGGAAGTGTCGGCAACTATCCGGCCGATCTCGGAGCACTCCTGCGCGCCGGTCATCTGGCCGCACTCCCGCTGGGCGTCAACTGGCTGCGCACCGGAGTCGGGATCGCGCCAACCGACATGCTCGTGGTCGCGCTCGGGTACCCGGTGATCCCCGTCCTCGTGCGCCCGGGCGGTCCCTTCGGGCTCCCGCTGTTGCCGTGGCAGGTCACGTTCGGCCCGCCGATCGTGGTGGGCACTCTCGGAGACCGGGATCCCTTGTCGGCCGCCGAGCTCGCCGAGGCGGCACGAGAAGCCGTGCACGCCTTGGCCTGAACGCGGCTGGTTCTCTGGGCGTTTGAGGGCGAGTCGTCCGATCTTGGCGGCGATCGTGGCGGTTGCCTGAGTAGCCTGATGTGTTCACGTTCGCCAGCATTTTGCTCGCAAGCGGTTCGGGAGGCCGAGTGTCCGAGGTCGTCGTCGACGACGGTATGACCATCCACTACGACGTCTTCGGACGCCGCGATGGCCCTCCGTTGCTCATGATTCAGGGCCTCGGCACGGATTCGCGCGGGTGGGCGCTCCAGCGCTTGGCGCTCGGGCGCCGGTATCGCTGCATCACCATCGACAACCGCGGCGTCGGGCGCACGGGTCCCGCCCCGGAGCCGTACTCGCTGGAACGGATGGCACTCGATGCCATCGCGGTCCTCGACGCGGAGCGGATCGAACGAGCGCACGTGATGGGTGCGTCGATGGGCGGAGTCATCGCGCAGATCATCGGGGTACTCCATCAGGAACGGACCCGATCGCTCGTGCTCGCCTGCACGGCGTGTCGCCACCACGAATGGCGCCGCGAACTACTGGCCGAGTGGGCCGACGCGGTGACCGAACGCGGCATGGCCGGACTCGGTGACGAGGCGTTGCAGTGGCTCGTGGGACCACGATTGCGGCGGCGGTTCGGGATCTGGCTGAACCTCATCGCGCGGGTGGTCTTGCAACAACCGCCCGAGCCGTTCGTCGCCCAGGTGCGAGCGATTCTCGACGCGCCGGACAGTCTCCGCCACGAGCTCTCGTCCGTGCGCGTTCCCGTGCTGGTCATCACCGGATCGCAGGACGCGCTCACGCCCGTCGGCGACGCGGAGGAACTTGCCGAGTTGATTCCGCATGCCCGACTCGAAGTGATTTCCGGGGCCGCGCACGGTCTGATGGCCGAGGCGCCGAACGGTTTCAACGAGGCGGTGCTGCGATTCCTGGGGGATGTCGATGCCGTCGACCGCGCCGTCGAACCCCACGCCGAATCCGCGTAGCTCAGCGGCGCGCCTGGCTCGCTCAGCGGCGGGCGGTGACGGTCACGGGGACTCCGCCCACCGGGTGACCGGTGACGGTGCCGACCACACCGGGAATCTCACGCGACGCCGGCGAAAGATCGACGCGCTGCGCAAGCCGTGACGCGACGAGCGTGAGGTTGAGGCGGGCGAGGCCGAATCCGAGACAGCTCCGAGAACCGGCACCGAACGGAACCCACGCGTATTCGGGTTCGTCGCCGTCGAGGTGACGGGAGGGATCGAACCGCATCGGATCGGGCCACGAGGCGGGGTCGCGTCCGGTCAGGAGCGGCGACCACGCGATCGCGCTGCCTCGACGCACTCGGTAGGGGCCCAAGGCGAAGCTCTTGGCCACCAGGCGGGGCGCGTAGGCCCCGGCGGGATGGATGCGCAGCGATTCGTGGACGACTGCCTCCGCATATCGGCCTGTCCGTTCGTTGCCGTCTGCCTCCTCGCGAAGTTGTGTCCACACTTCGGGGTCCGCGGCGGCGCGCAGCACGAGCCAACTCGCCGACGCGGTCGTCGTATCGAAGCCCGCGCCGATCAGCGAAACCACTTGGTCTCGCAACTCGCGCTCGGTCAGCCCGTCGGCGGCGAGGAGAGCGTCCAGGACGTCGTCACTCGCATCGGACGGCGACGCGGCCCGCCGACGCGCGATCTCCGCGTCGAGGCGCGCGTCGAACGACCGACGCGACGCGCGCGCGCGTTCACGCGCGCCCCAAGGGAATGGATGGGGGATCTGCTTGCCCATTGGCCGATTGAGGTACTCGGCCGCGGGTGCAAGCCGCTCGCCGATGTCGTCGGCACCGGCTGCGAGGTCGGCGCCGAAGAGGACGCGCACGACGATGCGTCGGATCGTTGTTTGCAGCCGTGGCGCGAGGTCGACCTGCTCATTCATTGGTAGCTCGTCGATCATCTCGTCGAGTTGGTCGACGATGAGCGTGCGCCAGGACTGGAGTCGTCGCAATGCGAACGCCGGTTGCACGAGTGCACGACGGCGCGCGTGGTCGTCGCCGTCGCTCACGAGCATTGAAGTCGGCCCGACGAAGACACCGAGCGGCAGCTTGAAGACCGGCCCCCATCGGAACTGTTCCTGGGGCCCCGTGAGCACGACCTTGACCAGCTCGCGATCGCCGACCACCACGATGCTCGTCGGACCGAGGTGGATGGCAAAGGTGCGCCCGTAGGAGGCGGCGAGTTCCTCGATGGTGTCGGCCGGGCGGTTGAGCATCGCTCGCGCCGCTCGCACTGCCGCCCGACCGTGCGGCCCGGGGATCTCGATCATGCCCACCTCCCTTGCTGGGTTCCGGACGCTACGGCGCCTCACTCGATGGCTCGGCACCGGGGTTGCGGTGTGCTCTGCTGGGCGCGGTGGGCATGCGTGACATGAGTGCGACGGTCCGCCAGATGGCGGCGGACACTCCGCCGGCGCGCGATCGCTACGTCGACTTCCTGCGTGCGCTCGCGATCTTCGCGGTGGTCGCGGGCCACTGGTTGGTGGCCACCATCCAGCGCGGCCCTCACGGGATCGAGGTCGGCAACGTCCTGAGCCACGTGCCCGCCCTGCGCCCGGTCACCTGGGTGTTCCAGGTCATGAGCGTGTTCTTCGTCGTCGGTGGATTCTCGACTCGGCGCACGATCGAGGGTCGCACTGCGTTCGATCGCGGTGCGTTCTTCGCCAACCGGGGAGAGCGGCTCCTCCGGCCGACGCTTGCGTTCGTGGTCGTGTGGCTCGTCGCGGCGCTCGGGCTTCAGGGCCTTGGCGTCGACGAGGGCTTGACCCACGCAATCGCGCGCATCGCGGCCCAGCCGCTGTGGTTCCTCGCGGTGTACCTACTCGTCACTCTCGTCGCGCCCGCGCAACTCGCGCTTGCATCGTCGGGCGCCCGCGACGCTGCTCATTGCCTTGCCGCTCGGAGTGGTGTTGTTCGACGCGTTGCGGTTCACGCATGCCGCGCCAGGGCTCGCGGTCGTGAACTACCTCCTCGTGTTCGCCTTCGCGCAGGAGCTCGGCTTTCACCTCTCGGTGGGGTGGGATCGCATCCACCCGCGATCGGCACTGGCCGCGTCGGCGGCCGCGTTCGGCGTGATGGTGTTGCTCGTGACCATCGGCCCGTACCCGGTGTCGATGGTGGGCCTCCCGGGGGCACGCGTGTCGAACATGAGCCCGCCGACGGTGTGCATCCTCTTGTTGACGATCGTCCACACCGGCCTGCTGACCGCCTTGCG
>JANYLF010000262.1 GCA_025357995.1 Acidimicrobiia bacterium
CCAACAACTTGGAACCCTGGAACAGAGACCACGCAGGAGGCCAGCCAGGGGTCCGCGCCAAGTTGCGCGCGTGCCTGCTTGAACACGGCAGGAGCAGCACCGGGGTCCGTCTCGACCATCCATAGGACGTGGTCCATCGCGGCGACGACCATCTGAAGGATGCTCTCGCCAATCTCGAGTTGGATGACGCCGACGTCTGGGGGTGGTGGCGCGCCGCCGAACGCGACGCGGAATACCGGACCGAACGCGCAGGTCCATTGACACGCGCCTTCGATGATCGCAGCGCGAGCCTCGGCGTGGTATCCCATGGCAACGGTGACCACTCTGGGTTCGAAATGGCGTGCGCTGCGCAGCTCGAACCCCAGACTTGCGGTGTAGATCGCGCCCCAAGGTCGAACGTGGTCCACGAAGAATTCGATCGCCAGATCAAGGTCGGGAAGTATCGCGGGTCAACTCCATCGAGATACCCACATTGGAGCGGTGGTGATCGCGGCGACCGGCGCCGTGGTCGAGGAAGCGACCGTGTGTGCGGCGCCGCGGGGTTACGCGGAGTTGGTGGCGATGGCGGATCGGTTCTCGTCGTCGCGGACGTGGTCGGTCGAAGGCACGGGGAGCTATGGCCGTGGGCTCACGCGGTTCCTTGCGGAGCGTGGTGAGCTGGTGATCGAGATCGAACGGCCGGGCCGGGCGGTGCGCCGGTCGGGGGCGAAGTCCGATCCGATCGACGCGGTCCGTGCCGGTCGCGAAGCGTTGACTCGTGAGCATCTGGGCGCACCACGCGCGCCGGGCCCGCGGGCCGTGGTGGCGGTGCGGATGACGGCCCGGCGGTCTGCGGTCGACGCGCACACCATCACCCAACGTCAGCTCCACGCGCTCGTCATCACCTCGCCGGAACGGTTGCGGGCCCGATTCGTGGGCAAGTCGACCAAGGGCATCGTTACGACCGCAGCCCGGTTGCGGGTCGACGGACGATGGGACCTCGAGACCCGGCACTACGCGGCCGTGTTACGTGACCTGGCTCGCCGCTGCTTGGCGCTCCAAGCCGAAGCCAAGACGCATGAAGGCGCGATCCGCGACGTGATCATGGCGTGGCGACCCGACCTGCTCGAACAGCGCGGTGTTGGTCCGATCGTCGCTGCGGATGTGTTGTGCGCGTGGTCGCATCCCGGACGGTGCCGCAACGAAGCAGCGTTCGCGAGCCTCGCTGGCGTCGCACCGCTGGAAGCGTCATCGGGACTGACCACCCGGCACCGCCTCAACCGTCGCGGCGACCGCCAACTCAACCGCGCGCTACACGTCGTCGCCCTGTCGCGTCTTCGCTACGACCCGACCACGCAGGCCTACGCAGCTCGTCGACGGAGCGAAGGCAAGACCGACCGAGAGATCAAACGGTGCCTCAAGCGTTACGTCGCCCGCCAACTGTTCCGCCAGCTCGAAAACCCACCCACGACCACTTGACGATCCATAGGAGCATCCCTTGGCCGAAGCGAGTTCCTGACCGCTTGTCTCTCGGTAGTGGCTCAGTGGAGATTCCCGACGGGCGGGACCCGTCGGAGGCTGTTCGGGCGACCGATGGCCGCGGGGATCACTCGGGCACCCGGTCACGCAACCCAGCTCGCAGAACTGCTGGACTAGGGCATTATGCGCGAAGCCCGACTGATACTCACCTGCGGGTTGCCGGGGGCGGGCAAGACCACACTCGCGAGGCAGCTCGCCGCGGACCGAAGCGCCGTGCGGCTCACGAAGGATGAATGGCTCTGGGCTCTCGGCGCCACCCCCTGGGACGAGCGGACCGGTGAGAACCTCGAACATGAACTCTGGGAGCTCGCCCAGGAGATTTTGCGCCTTGGCCTCAGCGTCGTCCTCGATTTTGGGCTCTGGGCGCGGATCGAACGTGATGAGATGCGATCCGTGGCTCGTGGCCTTGGTGTCGGGGTCGAACTGCACTACCTCGATGTGCCTGCCGACGAGCTCTGGCGGCGCGTCGATGCTCGGAACTCACAGCCACCCTGGGACAGCTACCCGATCCGGCGCGCCGACCTCGACGGGTGGCGAGCACTCTTCCAGGCGCCCGATGATGCCGAGGTGGCCTTGTTCGACCCATCACCAGAATCAAACTGAGCCACGACCGCCGAGGTCGGCGCGCATCACGGTGACGGCGTGGCCGGCGAGCAGGACGCGGTCGCCGTCGAGCCGGCAGTGGAGGGTGCCACCGCGCGCCGACGCTTGATATGCGACGAGTTCGGTGGTCCCCAATTTCGCAGCCCAGTACGGCACGACCATGCAATGTGCGCTGCCGGTGACCGGGTCCTCGTCGATGCCGGCACCAGGAACGAAGACGCGCGACACGACGTCCGCGCCGTCGCGGTCGGACCGCGCGGTAACGATCGCCGCGCCGCCGCCGATCGCGGCCAGCGCCGAGAAGTCCGGCGCGCAGGCGAGAACTGCCGCCTCGGAATCCAGCTCGACGAGGATCCACCGATTCGCCGACTCCAACACCGCGACCGGCGCACCCACGCCGAGCGCCTCGAGGAGTCCGCGCGGCGCGACGATTGGCGTCGGGATCGCGGCGGGGAAGTCCATCTCGATCAGATCGTCCCGCCGGGTGCAGGCGAGCACGCCGGAGAGCGTATGGAACGCCGCCCGATCGTCGGAGCGATCGGTGGAGAACAGCACGTGGGCCGCCGCGAGTGTTGCGTGGCCGCACAACTCGACCTCGCGGGTTGGCGTGAACCAGCGCAGATCGAAATCACCGTCGGCGCGCGGGACGACGAAAGCGGTCTCCGAGATGTTCATCTCGAACGCGAGCGATTGCATCCATTCGTCGGACGCCTCGGACGAGGGGGCATCGAGCAAGCAGATCGCGGCGGGGTTGCCGCGGAACGGAACGTCGGTGAACGCGTCGACCCAGAACAGTGGAGTGCTCATGACCGATGACGCTACGTGCCAGGCCTGAACGAGCCGCGGGGATTATCCAAGGCCGCTATTCGATGACGATGAGAATGTCGCCGGCGCTCACGGTCTCGCCGGCGCTCACTCGCACGTCCTTGACCGTGCCGCCCTGCTCGGCGTTGAGGTGGTTCTCCATCTTCATCGCTTCGAGCACGAGGACCGACTGACCGACCTCGACGGTGTCACCGACCGCGACTGTCACCTTGACGATGGTTCCCTGCATCGGCGCGGTGATCGTGCCATCGCCACCCGCGCCGGACGACGCGGCCGACTTCGGCTTCGACACCTTGCGCGCCCCGCCCGCACCGCCGTTCGCAGTGCCTCCGACGAAGCCTTCGGGCAGCAATGCGGTGACCTCGAACTTGCGGCCGTTGACTTCGACGGTCAGGGTCTGCGCGGTCGGGACCTCCGGCGCGGTGCCCTTGGCCCCGATATCGGAGACGAGCCCGCTGAGGTCGACCTCTTCCTCGAGCCACCGCGTCGAGTGCGTTCCGGCCGCAAAGTCCGGATGTGCGAGGACCAACTCGGCGGCGGGCACCGTGGTGTGAATGCCCTCGACGTGCAGCTCACGCATGGCGCGCAGCATGCGATGGCGCGCGCGATCGCGATCGGGTGCCCACACCACGAGCTTGCCGACGAGGTTGTCGTAGTACTGCGAGATCGTGTCGCCCTCTTCGTATCCGCCGTCCCACCGCACGCCGGGACCAGAAGGAATGGCGAGCGCAGTGAGCGTGCCGGGGGAGGGAAGGAAGCCCTTCGCCGAGTTCTCCGCGTTGATGCGTACCTCGATCGAGTGGCCGCGCCGAACGATGTCGTCTTGCGTGAACGAGAGCGGTTCGCCGGACGCGACGCGGATCTGCTCTGCGACGAGGTCGAGCTGGGTCACCATTTCCGTCACGCAGTGCTCCACCTGGAGTCGCGTATTCATCTCGAGGAAGAAGAACTCGTCGTCTTGGTAGAGCATCTCGACGGTCCCGGCGTTCACGTAGCCGGTCGACTGCGCGACCTGCACCGCCGACTCGCCCATGGCGCGACGGATCTCTTCGGTGAGGCCGGGCGCCGGTGATTCCTCGACGAGCTTCTGGTGACGACGCTGCACCGAGCAGTCGCGCTCGCCGAGCCACACCGCGTTGCCGTGGGTGTCGGCGAAGATCTGCACTTCGATGTGGCGCGGCCGCGTGAGGTACTTCTCGAGGTACGCCTCGGAGCGTCCGAAGAATGCTTGCGCCTCGCGCGTCGCGGAGTCGAGGGCCGATTGCGCGCTCTCCGCGTCGTGGACCACCTTCATGCCCTTGCCGCCGCCGCCGAACGCCGCCTTGATCGCTACGGGCCATCCGACCTCCTCGCCGAAGGCGATCACGTCGTCGACGCTGCGGATCTGTTCGAGGGTTCCGGGCACGCTGGCCACGCCACCGCGTGCCGCGGCTTGGCGGGCTGAGATCTTGTCGCCCATCATGTCGATCGCCTCGGGCGGCGGACCGATCCACGCCACGCCCCGAGCCGTGATCTCGCGCGCGAAGTCGGCATTCTCGGCGTAGAAGCCGTAGCCGGGGTGCACGCCGTCGGCCCCGGAGCGCGCGATCACATCGAGGATCGCCTCGGTGTTGAGGTAGCTCTCGGCCGCGGTGAGGCCGCCGAGCGCGTACGCCTCGTCGGCGTAGCGCACGTGGAGGGCCTCGCGATCGAGCTCCGAGTACACCGCCACGGTCGTGATCCCGAGCTCACGGCAGGTGCGCATGACGCGCACCGCGATCTCGCCGCGGTTGGCGATCAGGATCTTGTGGAGCACGGATTCCCCCGTCTCGACCGATGACAGAACGCCGTATCCTACGGGCCGTGGCGATGCCTAAAGCCAGTTCGACCATCTTCGGCGAGGTTCGATGGCTGGCCGAGATCGACTCGACCAATCGCTACCTGCTCGACGAGGCCCGGGCCGGTGCGGCGGCGGGGCTCGTGGTGGTGGCGGACCATCAGACGGCGGGTCGGGGCCGCCTTGGCCGTAGTTGGGTCGCGCCGCCGGGCGCGTCGCTTCTCGTGTCGCTCTTGCTGCGACCCACAATTCCCGTCGATCGCCGTCACGTGCTCGTCATGACGGCCGGGTTGGCGATGGCCGAGGCGGTCGAAGCCGAGACGGGTGTCATCGCGGGACTCAAGTGGCCGAACGATCTCCTCGTGGGTGATCGCAAGCTCGCGGGGATCTTGGCCGAGGCAGCCGGAGACGCGCTCGTCGTAGGGATCGGGGTGAACATCGAGTGGCACGAGGTCCCGGATGAACTGCGCGCGATCGCCACGGCGTGCAACCTCGAAGGCGGGCGCGCCACCACCCGCGAGGCAGTGCTCGCCGCGTTCCTCGACGGCTACTCCGCTCGGCTCACTGACCTTGCCCGCGCGCGCGAGGACTATGAGGCGCGGCTGCTCACGCTCGGCCGACGCGTGCGGGTCGAACAGATCGACGGTGTGCTCACCGGTGTCGCGCGTGGCGTCGATGCATCAGGTCGGCTCCTCCTCGACCACGACGACGGAACGCAGTCATCGGTCTCCGTCGGCGACGTCGTCCACCTCCGCGCCGAGTAGCTCGAGATCACGGGTCCAGGTCGCGGGCCACGAGGTCGGTGAACGCAACCGCGAGTTGCGCGGTGATCGGCCCGGGTGCAATTGGAAGCGCGGCGCCGTCGACGTGCGCGATGGCCTGCACCTCGCGCGTGGTCGACGAGAGGAAAGCCTCCTCGGCCGTGGCGATCGCGTCGAGGGGGAGCGCGGTCTCGACCGCGTCGATGCCCAACTCCGCTGCGAGCTCGAGCACCAACGCACGCGTGACCCCGAGCAAGCACCCCGAGTCCGCCGGTGGCGTCATCACCACACCGTCGCGCACCACGAACACGTTTGAGCCAGTGGCTTCACAGAGTTCGTCGCGCGTGTTGGGAAAGATCGCTTCACCCGCACCGTGCTCGTGGGCGTACGCGAGTGCGCGCACATTCTCCGCGTAGGAGATCGTTTTCAATCCGGCGGTCGCGCCGCGTTCGTTGCGCGGCCATGGAACCGTCACGACGTCGGCAGTGGGGGGCCACGGAGTGAGCGCGCTCGCGGCGATGACCACTGTGGGCGGAACCGCGGCGCGTTCCGAGCCGAGCGGCGCGGGACCGCCGGTGATGGTGATGCGCAGCCGCGCCTCGTGGAGCTCGTTCGCCCGCAGGACCGCGTCGGCGCGTGTGCGCAGATCCGCGACGGAAGGCAGCCCGAGCCCGAGGCCCGCGGCCGACCGTTCGAGTCGTTCGAGGTGGCGGGTCCAGGCGAATGGAACCCCGCCGTACACGCGCATCGTCTCGAACACGCCGTCGCCAACGAGGATGCCGTGGTCGAGCGGCGAGATCCGCATCACGTCGGCATCGCCGAGGACGCCATTGATGCTCACCTTCATCGTGGGCTCATGATCGCACCGCCGCCAGTGTGTCGGCGTGGCGAACACCGGCCAGGCTCAGCAGGCGCGCCGCCTTGAGCTCGGTCTCGGCCCACTCGGCGGTGGGATCGGAGTCGATCGTGATCCCCGCGCCTACTCCGAGGGTGGTGTCGCGGGGCGTGCAGGTGAACGTGCGAATCGCAACGGCGAGATCCGCGCGGTCGCGGTCGGCGTCGATCCATCCGAGTGCGCCGCAGTACACGCCTCGCCGCACCGGTTCGAGGTCTTCGATCGCCTGCATGACCCGTGGCTTGGGCGCACCGGTGATCGACGCCGGGGGAAAGGTGGCGCGCAGCAGCGCGCCGAGACCCACTTCCGGACGCAGTTCGCCGCGGACTGTGCTCACCAGATGGACCAGTCCCGGATGGGTCTCCAACCGACACAAGTCCGGAACTCGGATCGAGCCAGGAACGCACACGCGACCGAGGTCGTTGCGCGCGAGGTCGACGATCATCACGTTCTCGGCGCGATCCTTCTCGCTGGTCCGCAGCGGTGCCGCGCGTACCGCAGTCCCCTTGATCGGTCGGGTCTCGACGCGGCGATGCTCCACGCGTAGGAACCGCTCGGGTGACGCCGAGACGATCGCGAGCCCGCGCCCGTCACGCCAGAACGTTGCGTGGGGCGCCGGGTTGCCGGACTCGATCGCCGTCCAGAGTTCGATCGGGTCGAGCGCAGACCCGGTCAGGCGCCGGGTCAGGTTCACTTGGTAGCAGTCGCCGGCCCGGATCATCTCCTGGATCACGCGCACGCGTTGCTCGTACTCGAGTGCACCGAGGTTGCTGTCCCACGGCGTGCTCGACGGCACCGCTCCGACGGCCACGGTGTGCTCGAGCGCGCGCTCGAGCGCGCGCCGTTCGGCGCCGTCACCACACACCTCGACCGTTCCGTCGGCGCCGATTGCGGCGCGGGCACCGAAACGCACGAAGTGCACGTCGGCGACCGCATGCTCGATTGCGTGCTCGATCGCGGCCGGAGGTATCACGCGCTCCACGGAGCGGCCCGCGTCGTAGCTCGCGTATCCCGCCCACCAGCCGGCGCCCAGCGTGTCCAGTGCCCGGAAACCGTCGGCCGCGCCCGCATCGAGTCGGAAGTCGTCCAACGCACCCACGGCGACCATCGTTCGGGTCCCGTCGCGCACGACCGCAGCCGGCAACGAGGACGGAAGTGCGGCGAGCACTGGACCGAACGACATCACGTCCGAGGCTACGTCACCTCCTCCGGGTCGCTTTGGGGTGATTCTGCCGCGCGCCCAAGAATTGGCCGTGCCCGCCGCTACCATCGACAGGCCGTGGCCCTGACCCCCGCCTCGTGGCGTGTCTTCCGGCGTCGTTTCTTCACCGCGTGTGTGGCTGCACTCGTGGTGATGGTGACGACAGTCGTCTACTTGAACTACAAGGTCGGCGACACGCTGTCCCACACCAAGAAGATCGCGAACCTGCATTTCCCCGAAGGTCCGGCCGAGGGCGGCAACTACCTCATCATCGGTTCCGACTCACGGGCATTTGTGTCCGATGCTGCGCAGGAGAAGGCATTCGGGTCGAAGGCCACCCAGACCGGCCAGCGCGCCGATGTGATGATGGTGCTCCACATCGACCCGAGCCAGAAGTCGAGCTACCTGGTCTCGTTTCCGCGTGACCTGATGGTCAACTTTCCGGGCCAGGGAGTCCGTCAGTTGAACTCGGCGTTCGACGCGGGTGCCCAAGGGCCACAGAAGGTCATCGACATCCTCAACCAGGACTTCGACGTCAAGGTCAATCACTACGTCCAGGTGAACTTCAAGGCGTTCATCAGCGTGGTCGACGCCATCGGCACGATCAACGTGTTCTTCCAGAATCCGACGCGGGACACCTTCTCGGGTCTCAACGTCCCGGTCCCCGGTTGTATCGCGCTCGACGGCGGCAATGCGCTCGCGTTCGTGCGCTCGCGTCACCGTGAGGAGCTCATCGGCGGTCAGTGGCGCGACCGGAGCGGCCGCTCCGACCTCGACCGCATCGGACGGCAACAGGACTTCATTCGCCGGCTGGCCGCGAAGGCGTCCGGCCAGGCCAGCCAGAACCCCTTGGCCGCCATCGACATCGCGAACGCAGTCGTGCCCAAGCTCGCCGTGGACGCACAGTTGAGTACCGACGACATCCTGCGGTTGGTGCGCACGTTCCGCAACGTCGATCCGAGTCAATCGGGCGCGCTCGAGATGACGACGTTGCCGGTCGTTCCCCAGCCCTCCAACCGGAATCGATTGATCGTCGATCAGACACTGGCCGACCCGGTGCTCGCGAAACTCCGCTTCGGGGCCGCGACGACGACCGCACCCGTTTCCGTCCAACCCAGCGACGTCACGGTGCAGGTGCTCAACGGCTCGGCCACCGCCGGTGCGGCCGGGAAGGCCGAGGCGCAGTTTCAGGAGCGCTCCTTCGCTCCCGCGTCGCCCGGCAACGCGGCGACGACCGTCAAGACGCAGGTCCGCTACAAGCCGGGGGCCCAGGCCAAGGCGGCACTTGTCGCTCAATTCCTCGATGGCGTGGGTGTGCCTATCGAGGATCCCACGCTCAAGGATGTGGATGTGAGCGTGGTCATCGGGGCCGACTGGCGGGGCGTGCACGGCCAGGACACCAAGGTCAAGGCCTCAGCCACCTCCAGTACCACCGTGGCGAAAGCCGTGGGAAACACGGCGAAGACGAGCGCGAGCACCAAGCCAGCAGCCGGACCGGTCTGCTGAGCACGGCCCCCGGATCCGCCGGCTCGCTTCGGGCTCCCTCGGTGCGGGCCATACAATCCCCTGATGCCCACGCTTCTCGTCACCGGCGCGGCCGGCTTCATCGGCTCGAACTTCGTCAGGCATTGGGTCCACCTGCATCCCGCCGACGCAGTCGTGGCGGTGGATTTGCTGACGTATGCCGGAAATCAACCGAATCTTGATGACGTCGCGGCGGCGATCACGTTCATCCGGGCCGACATCGGCGACGGGCCCGCGATGCGCGCGGTGCTCGAGGATCACGACGTCGACGTGATCGTGAACTTTGCGGCAGAGTCGCACAACAGCCTCGCCATTCTCGACCCCGGTCGGTTCATGCGCACCAACGCGCTCGGCACGCAGGTCCTGTGCGACGCGGCACGGTTGGTGGGCGTCGAGCGGTTCCATCACGTCTCCACCTGCGAGGTGTACGGCGATCTCGCGCTCGACGATCCCGGAGCGTTCACCGAAGACTCGCCGTACCGGCCGCGTACGCCGTACAACGCGTCGAAGGCCGCGGCGGATCACATCGTGCGCGCGTACTACGAGACGTTCGACCTACCGATCACGATCACGAACTGCTCCAACAACTACGGGCCATACCAATTTCCCGAGAAAGTCATCCCGCTGTTCACGACACGCGCGTTGAACGACGAGTCCTTGCCGCTCTACGAGTCGACCGCGAACCAGCGCGAATGGCTGCACGTGATGGATCACTGCACCGCGATCGAACTCGTGCTGGAGTCCGGGCGCGTCGGTGAGACCTACAACGTGGGAAGCGGCGTCGAGGCGAGCATTGCCGAGATCGCCGACCTCGTGCTCACGGCGGCGGGGAAACCCGCGACGCTCAAGACGATCGTGCCGGACCGTCCCGGTCACGACCGCCGTTATCTGCTCGACAGCTCGAAGCTGCGTCGCGAGCTGGGCTGGGAGCCGACGATCTCGTTCGCCGACGGTCTCCACGACACGGTGATGTGGTACGCCGACCACCGGGAATGGTGGGAGCAGCTCTTGGACCGCGCCCCGGTGATCGAGGACGCGTGGGTCGGCAGCGGCGACAAGCGATGAGGGCAGAGTTGTGAGTGATGTCGCGGTTATCGGGGCGGGCTACGTGGGACTCACCACGGCGGTATGTCTGGCGCATCTCGGCCACGACGTCGTCTGTGCCGACATCGACGCGGCGCGAGTCGAACGACTGAACAAAGGCGAGGTGCCGATCCTCGAAGACGGCCTCCCAGAGTTGCTCGCCGAGGGCCTGTCGTCTCGGCGACTGCGGTTCGTCGTGGGCGCGAAGAACGCCGCGAGTGTCGCGGGCTTCGTCTTCCTCTGCGTGCCGACCCCCCAAGGCGACGACGGCGCAGCCGACCTGTCGTACGTCGACGCCGTCGCGCGGGAGATCGCACCGGTGCTGCGGCCCGGGACCGTTGTCATCAACAAGTCGACGATGCCCGTGGGGTCCACTCGCATGGTGCAGCGGGTGCTCGCCGAGGCCGGAGCGCCACCCGAGGAGGTACTCGTGGCGTCGAACCCCGAGTTCCTTCGCGAGGGCACGTCCATCCGTGACTTCCTCGAACCCAATCGCGTCGTCATCGGTTGCACCGACGCGTCGGTCGCGGTGCGGGTCTCGGAGTTGTACAAGAACCTCAACGCGCCGATTCTCGTGACCGACCCCGCATCCGCGGAGATGATCAAATACGCGTCGAACGCGTTCCTCGCGACGAAGATCTCGTTCATCAACGCGATCGCGAACTTGTGTGAGGCCGTGGACGCCGACGTGCGCGAGGTCGCGCTCGGTATGGGCTACGACCAGCGCATCGGCTTCGAGTTCCTGCACCCGGGCCCTGGGTACGGCGGTTCGTGTTTCCCAAAAGACACGCAGGCGTTGCTCTACGCCGCGCGGAGCGCGGGCTACGACTTCTCGTTGCTCGAGGGCGTGGTCCAGGTCAACAAGGAACAGCACCAACGCATGGTCACCAAGATGACCGACCTCGTCGGCGGCTCGCTGCAGGGTGTGACGATCGCGTGCTGGGGGCTCACGTTCAAGGCGAATACGGATGATCTGCGTGATTCGCCCGCCCTGTTCTTCGTCCGGCGGCTCCTCGCCGAGGGCGCGATCGTGCGCGCCTACGACCCCGCGGCCGGAGAGCGCGCCGCCGAGCTCGTCCCTGGCCTCGAGGTCGCGACCGACCCGTATGAGGTCTGCCAAGGCGCAGGTGCGCTCGCGGTGCTCACGGAGTGGGACGAGTTTCGGTGGATGGACTTCGACCGAGTGGCCGAGATGTTGCAGACTCCGTTGGTGCTCGACACTCGGAACCTGTTGGACCCCGCAGCGTTGCGTCGTCGTGGGTTCACGTACGAAGGCGTCGGGCGCTAGGTGACCGACCGACCGCGTCGGCGGGCCACCGACGCCGTGCGGCCCCGCGCTGTCGTCTCCGGCGCCGCCGGGTTCCTCGGTTCGCATCTGTCGGAGAAGTTGATCGCCGACGGCTGGGATGTCGTCGGGCTCGACAACCTCCTCACCGGTCGGATGGAGAATCTCGAGTCGTTGTTGGGGCTCGAACACTTCAGCTTCGAGCACTACGACGTGACGAACTTCGTGCACGTTGCCGGCACGATCGACGCGGTCTTGCACTTCGCGAGTCCGGCCAGCCCGGTCGACTACCTCGAGCATCCGATCAAGACGATGAAAGTCGGTTCGCTCGGCACGCACAACATGCTCGGACTCGCGCTCGCGAAGAGCGCCCGGTTCTTCCTCGCCTCCACGAGCGAGGTCTATGGCGACCCGCAGGTGCATCCCCAGAGCGAGGACTACTGGGGGCACGTGAACCCCATCGGTCCGCGCGGCGTGTACGACGAAGCTAAGCGGTTCGCCGAAGCGTTGACGCTCGCGTACCACCGCAGCCACGGTCTCGACGTTCGCATCGTGAGAATCTTCAATACGTTCGGGCCGAGATTGCGTCCGGCCGACGGACGCGTCGTTTCGAACTTCCTCGTGCAGGCGATGCGCGGCGAGCCGCTCACGGTGTACGGCGACGGCAAGCAGACGCGGTCGTTCTGTTTCGTCGAGGACGAGATCCGTGGCATCGTCGGTCTGCTCAACTCGGACTACGTCGGACCGGTCAACGTGGGCAACCCCAACGAGTTCACCATCCTCGAGTTGGCGGAGACCGTGATCGACGTGACGGGATCCTCGTCCGACGTCGTGTTCGAGCCACTGCCCGTCGACGATCCCACGCAACGCAAGCCGGATATCGGCCTCGCGACTTCACTCTTCGGGTGGACGCCTCAGGTCCAGCTGCGTGAAGGACTCGAGCGCACCTACGCCTGGTACCAACAGGAGCTCGAAGCCCGCGATGGGTGAGATCGAAACGGGCGGGTACACCAAGCTCTCGGTGATCGTGCCGGTGTTCAACGAACGCAACACGGTCGTGGAGATCATGCGACGTATGCGCGCGGTCGCGCTCCCCATCGAGCGCGAGATCATCCTCGTCGACGACGGCAGTTCGGATGGGACTCGTCAGGTCCTCGAACAACTCGCCGACAGCACCGTCCGCGTCGTGAAGCACGGCGAGAACCGGGGGAAGGGCGCCGCGATCCGCACCGGCCTCGAGCAGGTCACTGGCGACCTCGTGTTGATCCAGGATGCCGATCTCGAATACGACCCGGAAGACTGGCCGAAGCTCCTGGCGCCGATCTTCCGTGGGAAAGCAACCGTGGTGTACGGCTCCCGATTCACCGGTGAACGACGGAACATGTTGTTCCTCCACTGGATGGGGAACCGCTTGCTGTCGCTCATCACGAACGTGCTCTACAACACGACCCTCTCCGATATGGAGACCTGTTACAAGCTCTTCGATCGGCGCGTGTTCGACGGCATCACGATCCGTTCCGATCGCTTCGATTTCGAGCCCGAGATCACCGCGAAGATCCTGCGCAAGGGCATCCGGATCTACGAGGTTCCCATCTCGTACACCGGCCGCGAGTTCGAAGAAGGCAAGAAGATCACGTGGCGAGACGGGTTCGCGGCGCTGTACGCACTGGTGAAGTTCCGCTTCGTGCGCTGATGGGCACCGATCGGTCTGTCGCCCGCTGGGCCGCGGTGGTCGTGAACTACTGCTCGGGTCCGCTCCTCGTCGATGGCGTCGAGGCGCTCCTCTCGGATGACAGTGCGGGCGCGGTCGACGTCGTCGTGGTCGACAACGGCTCGGACGACGGCTCGATCGATGCGCTGCGCGCCCGTCGACCCGAAGTCACCGTGATCCGCCCGGGCGTGAACCTTGGCTACGCGCGTGCCGCGAACCTCGGGATCGCGGCCACCCGCGCGCCGATTGTTGCGGTGTTCAATCCCGACACCCTGCTACGCGCGGGCTCAGCGGTACGCGTGCTCGACGCGTTCGCGGCCGACGAACACATCGCGATCGTCGGACCGAAGATCACGAACCCGGATGGCACGATCTATCCGTCGGCGCGTCGCGCTCCGGGCGGGGTGGCGGCGGTCGGGCACGCGATCCTCGGCGGGATCCGACCGACCAATCGGTACACCGCGGCGTACCGTCAAACCGATCGGGACCCCGCAGTCGCGCGCGAGGTCGACTGGGTGTCGGGCGCGGCGCTGTGGTTCCGCAGGGAGGCGCTGGACCGTGTGGGTGGATGGGACGAGCGGTACTTCCTCTTCCTCGAAGATGTCGACGTAGCCGCGGCCGTCAGGGCCGCGGGTTGGACCGTGCGCTACGAACCCGACGCCGAGGTCGTCCACGTGGTCGGCACCAGTCGCGCCGAAGCGCCGACGAAATCGATCGTGGCCCACCACCGATCTGCGTATCAGTACGCCGAAAAATGGTGGACCGGGCCACGCCGGGCCGCGCTCCCGCTCGTCGGCGGGTTCCTCGCGGTGCGGGCGGCGCTGATCGTCGGGGCCTCGACGATCGGACGCCGCGGGCGAACCGCGCGACCCGCACCGTCCCGAAACTCGGTTGCCGACCGGGTAGCCTGACCGCCGCCATGGCCAAGCCGAAGCCCAGCAAGTACAGCCGCGCTCGCATCCGCTCGAAGGTGCGCCGCCCGAAACGGGCCGGCGCGTCGCGTGGATGGATGATCACCACCATCGCCCTCGTCCTCGTGGGTGCACTCCTCGTGGTCGTGAGCTACCAAGATCGCCACACCAACGACCAGGCCCTTCCCCAGCCGAACAAAGACCACTGGCACGCCTACCTGGGCGTGAACATCTGCGGGAACTGGGAACCGGCCGTGCCGGCGTTCGAGGGTCGCGATGGCTCGGCGAGTCGGACCGGCATCATCGCCGGAATCCACTCTCACGCCGACTTCCTGATTCACGATCATCCGTTCGCCAGCGACGAGTCGGGCAAGAAAGCCACTCTCGGTCGCTACCTCGGGTACGCGCAGACGCAGCTTTCCGAGACGTCGATCAAGCTGTGGCCGCAATGGGTGCCCAACGTCGACCGCAAGAACGGTGAGTCCTGTCCGGGTTCCAAGACGCCGGCGATCGTCCAATACAAGTTCGGACAGTTGAACAAGCCGTGGCCGACGAAGCCGGCGTCCGGGAATCCTGCCGATCATCACATCGAGAACGGCGAGATCATCGCGGTGTACTTCCTGCCCAAGGGCTACGAACTCGTCCAGCCGCCCGGCTCGACCAAGGCCCTGGCCAATATCGGCGACCTTGGTGGTCAGTCGGCGGTCTCGACGTCGTCGACCACGGCGCCTTCGAGTTCGAGTTCGTCGTCCAGTTCCGCCAGTAGTACTACCAGCACTACGAAGCCGTGAAGGCTGTCGTACTCGTCGGCGGAACGGGGACGCGTCTGCGGCCGTTGACGTACGCGACGCCGAAGCCGCTCCTGCCGATTGCCAACGTTCCGTTCTTGGAGCGCCAGCTGCAATGGCTGGCCGATTACGGCGTCGACGAGGCCGTGCTGTCACTCGGCTACATGCCGGATGCGTTCACCGAGCATTTTGGCGACGAGCGGTTCGGCGACATGAAGCTGCGCTTTGTGGTGGAACACGAACCACTCGGCACGGCCGGCGGGATTCGATTCGCGGCCGTCGGCATCAACGAGCGCGTGCTGGTATGCAACGGCGACGTGCTCACCGATCTCGACCTCGCGGCGTTCGTGGCGTTCCACGAAGCGCGTGGCGCGGAAGCCACGATCTCGCTCGCGCGCGTCGATGATCCATCGGCCTTCGGGGTGGTGCCTACACGCGACGATGGCGAGGTGATCGCGTTCGTCGAGAAGCCGCCTCGCGAGCAGGCCCCGACCAATTGGATCAACGCGGGCACCTACGTGCTCGAACCGTCGGTGCTGTCGTCGATTCCGCCGCGGCTCAACGTGTCCATCGAGCGCGAGACGTTTCCACGGATGCTGGAGCGTCCCGGGCGGCTCTACGCGATGCGTTCCGAGGGCTACTGGCTCGATATCGGAACGCCGGCCAAGTACTTCGAGGCCCATCTCGATGTCCTCGCGGGCAAGCTCGGCTTGCCGCCGATTGCGGGCGCAGTCGAACTCAGTCCCGGCGTGTGGGTGGAACCCGGCGCGATCGTCGACGACGCGGCTGCGCTGGAAGCGCCGGTGTTGATCGGCGAAGGCGCACGCGTGGCGTCCGGCGCGCGCGTCGCGCACAGCGTGCTCGGGGCGAGAGCCGTCGTCGAATCCGGCGCGTCGGTCATCGACAGCGTGGTGCTGCCCGGCGTGTCGGTACCGCCCGGCGAAGTGATCGACAGTGTCGTGCTCGGACCTGATGTCCGACTCGAGGTGAAGGGGGCCGCGTGAAGGCGCTGATTACCGGCGGAGCCGGGTTCATCGGATCGACGCTCACGGATCGGCTGCTGGCCGACGGGTGGTCCGTCGACGTCGCCGACGATCTGTCGAGTGGCAGCTTGGCCAATCTGGCGGGCGCGCGAGCGGTCGGCGATCGACGCTTCTCCTTTCATCGGATCGACGTGCGCAATGCCGCGGTCACCGATCTCATCGAATCGCGCCGGCCCGACGTCGTCTTTCATCTCGCAGCCCAGGCCGACGTTCGGGTGTCGGTGGCGCGACCACAGTTCGACGCCGAGGTGAACGTCATCGGCACACTCAACGTGTGTCAAGGCGCGTTGGCGGCTCACGCGAAGAAGGTCGTCTTTGCGAGTTCCGGCGGCACGATTTACGGCACGCCCACCCAGATCCCCACGCCCGAGACGCATCCGCAACGCCCGGAGTCTCCGTACGGCGTCGCGAAGAAAGCAGGAGGCGACTACCTCTACTACTACCGTCAGATCCACGGACTCGACTATGCCGCGACCGCGTTCTCGAACGTCTACGGACCGCGACAGGATCCCCACGGCGAGGCCGGAGTGGTCGCCATTTTCGCCGGACTCTTCCTCGAGCGTCGGCGTCCGACGATCTTCGGCACCGGCGAGCAGACACGAGACTTCGTGTTCGTCGACGACGTGGTCGACGCGTTGGCGCGCGCCGCAGAACGTGGCGAAGACATCATCAACGTGGGAACCGGAGCCGAGACGAGCGTCAACGAGCTCTACGGCGCGATGGCGCGGGCGACCGGCTTCAACGAACCGCCGAGTTACGCGCCGGCCCGGATGGGCGAAGTCGAGCGCTCCGCTCTCGCCATCGATCGCGCGGCCGAGCAGCTCGGATGGAAGCCCTTCACCTCACTCGACGAAGGGGTGAGTCGCACCCTCGATTGGTTCCGCGCCCGCCGCGACTGAGTTCGCGCCGTGTCAACGCTCGATGCGCAACTCGTCGAGCGGAATCGGCGGACGGGGCCGCGCCACGTAGCCGGGGTCGGGATGACCGACGAGTACGAGCGCGTGGGGGAGCCAGGTGGCATCGAGTTCGAGCGCGTCGCGGGCCGCTTCCGGACAGAAGATCGGCGCGGCCACCCAACACGACGCGAGGCCGCGGTCGGTCGCGGCGAGCATCAAGTTCTCGACAGCCGCACCCAGCGAGAGCAATGCCATGCCCCATTCGGCGCGCTGGCGCTCGGCGTCCGGGTAGCGGTCGAGCCCGTTCCACGTCAGACATCCAACGACCATCGCGGGCGCGGTCATGAGCTTGCGATGCGAACTCGCGACGAGTTCGTCGATGCGGGCCGCGTCGAGGTTGTCGCCCTCGAGGTCAACGCGCCACCGGGCGCCCATGCCGGTCGCGAGCCGAAGCTTTGCGCCCTCGTAGTTGATCGTCACGAACCGCCACGGTCGGGAGTGATGCGGCGCCGGCGCACAACACGCCGCCTCGACGAGCGCATCCAACTCCGCGCGCGGAACGGGCTCCGACGTGAACGATCGAATGGAGCGCCGCGCCTCGATGAACCCCGGGATACTCATCGTCTTACCGTCTCATCGGAACAGGTCGTCCTCGACGGGACGGATGAGCTCGTGGACCGAGCCGTCGCGGAACCACGACGGATCGAGCCCGCGTACGATCGCGACGGGAACGCCGGTCGCCTTGCCCATCACGAGTTCGGCCGCGGCCGCAATCTCGTCGGCCACTGCCACCTCGGTCACGCGCAACTCCTGGCCGCGGTCATCGGACTGACCCCGGAGATCCACCACGGCCGCGATTCCGGCCACGCCGATCGCGACATCGGTGAGGCCGTGACGCCAGGGGCGGCCGAAGGTGTCGGAGATCACGACGGCTACGTCGACACCGATCGCGGCGCGGATCGCGTTCCGGATGCGGTGCGCGGATCGATCGCCGTCGATCGGCAGGAGCGCGGCGTATCCGTCGTCGACGTTGGAGAGATCGACGCCGGCATTCGCGCACACGAATCCGTGGCGCGTCTCCGTGATGACGAGATCACCGCGGCGCCGTAAGACTCGCACGGTCTCCGACGCGATCAGCTCGGCGCGGGCCGCGAAATCGGAGTGATCCAACTCGACCAGGCGATGCTCGGCCTTCGACACGATCTTCTGCGTGACCACCAGGCAATCACCGGTGGCGATGGGCGTCGCCTGCGATTGCGCCGCCTCCACGATGAGCGTGCCGATCGCGTCGCCGGGTCGGACTTCTCCCATGCCCTCGATGGGGATGACGCCGAGCGACGGCATCAGGCCACAGCGTCGAGCGTGTGCTGTGCGAGTGCCGCGGCTATTCGTGCGTCGCGCATCAAGGTGTCGGCCACCACGGCCTGAACCCCGGCCGCTTCCACCTCGGCGGCGCGCTCCGCGTCGCTCGCGTCGATGACGAGCGTGCCGCAGAACTCGGCGTAGGCGCGGGCCACCCCGACGCAACTGACCTCGATCCCGAGCGGATCCATGAGGCGATCGGCCGGGCCCCTGACGGGCGCGCCCGAGATGATGGGGCTCACCCCGACGACGCGATCGCGGCGCGCCGTCAATGCGGCTCGCACACCTGGTACCGCGAGGATCGGACCGATCGAGATCACGGGATTCGACGGACACACCAAGATCGTCTCCGCCGATTCGATCGCGGCGATCACATCGGGTCCGGGACGGGCCGCCGGCGCGCCGGCGAACTCGACGTCGACAACGGGCGGCGCGCTGCGTTCGCGGACGAACCACTCCTGCATCGCCAACGTCTCGATCTCTCCTCCGGGTCGGCGTACGGAGATGCGGGTGGCCACGCGGTCGTCGGACATCGGGAGGACG
>JANYLF010000292.1 GCA_025357995.1 Acidimicrobiia bacterium
CGCGTGCCGCACCCACCGACACACCCGCCGTCGCAGCCAAGAACCCCTCGACATCACGATGGCCACCATCGGCCCACGCACCCGTCTCATCCAACCGGCCCGCGGCCAACAACTTGCCGGCCACGGCGAGCTTCTCCAACGATGAGAACAACTCGACCGCGCTCCGCGCCTGCGGCCCCGAAAGGCGAGAAGACTCGAACTTCGAGACGAGACACCGAGAGACAGAAACCGTCCGTTCCAGCACTTCGAGCACGATGCCTCCCTTCCCGCTCAACGAGTGGTGAATGAGGGCATAGCGTCCCAAACAAACGTTCGTTTGTCAACCCGAAACCTACAACTTCGTCAACAAATCCAGGCGCAAACGCGTCAACGCACTGAGGAGCGGATGGTTCAGGAAGGTCAGGCCCTCGGGATGCGCCGAAGGTGAATCACGAGGAGTCGCGCGATCTGCTCCCACTCGTCGCGGGTGGGAAAGTGACCCATCCCGTCGATGTACTCGGCGCGGCAGTTCGGCATCACGCGCTCGAAGGCCGCCGCGTGAGCAAGAGGGAGTGACTGGTCGACGGTGCCGTGAACAGCAAGCGCCGGGACCGCGATCTCACCGAGGGCAACCAGTTCGGGCCAGCCAAGCCGAAACGCCGCAGCTTGGTGGCACGCCGCGGCGTCGGGACGCGCCGGCGCCCGTTCGAGCGAGCGGAGGAGCTCCTCGTTCAGCCAGACCCGACCGTCCTCTGTGGGCGACCCCATCGCCGCGAGCATCGCCGTGGTCGCGTCGGCGTCCTCCATGGATGAGAAGAACTGCTCACCGATGCCAGCATCCGGATCCGGGCTCAGGGCCGAGACGAAGGAGCACGACAGGACTCGCTCCGGTCGCCGTGACGCGAGATCGACCAAGATGATCCCGCCCATCGAGAAGCCAACCATATGCGCTCGGTCGATCCCTGCATGTTCGATCACGGCGACGACGTCCGCCGCGAGGGTCGACATGGTGTAGTCGTCGCCACCGTCGCTTGAGAGCCCGGTGTCCCGAGGATCTATCCGCAAGACACTGAAGCCCGCGGAAGTGATGACATCGGTGAAGCACCGTGGGAACACGTCGCTGGAATCACCGCGCCCAGGCACCAAGACCACCGGCGGGCCGGCGCCGTCGATCCGATACCAGAGCTCCGGACCATCGACAGATCTTGCCGCGAGCATCAAGCCCTCCCCAACTGCTCGCAATCCTTCAGCACGCCAGATCCCGCCGCGGCCCGCCGTGCGGATCAGCAGGTTATGTACGTCCCGGGCCCTCGATCCAGAAGCTCCGTCATGCGTGACGGTCGCTCGGGCCATGTTCGGCCACCACCCAAATGTCACATCACCCGAGCAGCTCGAGCGGTTACGACGCGGCGGCCTCCAGGCGGGCGACGACGGTTGCCGCGTCGGGGAAATCGTGACCTCCGGGCGCGTCGGACTTGCCCGCGTAGGTGTCGCGATATTCGTAGCCGGACAGCTCGCCGATCTCGAACATCAACTCGTCGGTAATCTGGCGCAACACCAGGCGGTCATTCTCGCGAGTCGCGTAGTGCTCCATCGACAGCGGCGGACCAAAGCGGATCGTGACCTTGCGGAAGAGGCGCGGCAACTTCGCGTCGGTCGGCTGACACTCGTCGGTGCCGATGAGTCCCACGGGCACGATTGGCGCGCCCGTGCTCAGGGCGAGGCGCGCGACTCCCGTCTTGCCTTTGTGCAACAGCCCGTCGCGCGTCCGGGTCCCTTCGGGGTAGATGCCGAACACTCCGCCGTCACGCAAGACATCGGTGGCGGCGGCGAGCGCACCCTCGGACGCGGTGCCACCTTCGCGTCGAATCGGGATTTGGCCGACGGCGCGGAAGAACCATGCAGTCTTCGGATCGTCGAAGTATTCGGCCTTCGCCACGAACGTGACGCGCCGGGGCACGATCATGGGGATGAAGATCGAGTCGAGGAACGACCGGTGGTTGGAGGCGAGGATCACCGCGCCGCGTCGGGGCAGATGCTCACGACCTTCGACACGGACGCGGTACACGATGCGCAGGATCGGCGTCAGGATGATCTTCACGATCCAGTAGGCCACGGCACCTCCGAAGGTCGGCGCGGCGAGCCTACGGGAACGGTGTACCCCGGCGCGAGACACCTCGATCGCTGTGGTGCCTTGACCGAGTGGTCGAGATTTCCTACGGTCCGCGGTCTCCCCCGATCGGAGCCAGTATGGAACGACGCCTCACCCAACGCGGCCGCGCGCGCCGTACCGAGCTCATGACGTGCGCGGCGCGGCTGTTCTCGGACCAGGGATTTCATTCGACGTCGGTCTCCGACATCGTGAACACGCTCGGCGTCGGCAAGGGCGTTTTCTATTGGTATTTCCCGAGCAAGGACGATCTGTTCATCGAGATCCTTCGCGGCGCGAACCGCGACCTCCGCCGCCGTCAACAGGCGGCAATCGGCGACGAGCCGGATCCACTTGTGCGGATCGAACTGGGTATCCGGGCGACGATGCAGTGGTTCCACGAGCACCGCAGCTCGTTCACGTTGATCCAGTTTGCGCGCACCGACGATCGTTTCACCGACGTGCTGGCCCAGAACCAAGAGGTCGCGATCGGCGACGCGGTTCGCCACATCAAGGACGGCATCGTCGCCGGCGAAATTGCCGATCAGGTCCCGGAAGTGCTCGCGGAAGCCGTGGTGGGCGTGACCGAACGGTTGGCCCGCACGTACCTCCTCGAACGCGACGAACCCGTCACGGAAGTCGCCGACGCCGCGGTCGCCTTCTGCCTCAACGGCTTGAAGGGCTAAAGACCGAAGGCGAGGGCAAGCACTCCCGCTGAACTGCTTCCCGCCCCGAGCCGGGGCCCGAGCGGCCTGCGACCGTATTGCCTGCTCTGCCGAGCGACGGCACTTCGAGTCGCAAGAGCGGGAGAGAAGGCTCAGCCCAGTTTCGTCAGGGCCTTGCGGATGCCGCGGATGGCTTGGCCGATGCGCTGTTCGTTCTCGACAAGTGCGAAGCGCACGAATCCTTCGCCACCCGGACCGAAGCCGACACCCGGCGACACCGCGACCTTGGCCTCCTGCACCAACATCTTGGCGAATTCGAGGCTGCCCATCTCTTCGTACGGTTCGGGCAGCGGTGCCCACACGAACATGGTGCCCCTCGGCTTGGGAATCTCCCACCCGATGCGCGCGAGTCCGTCGACCAGCGCGTCACGGCGTCCGCGATAGATCGCGTTCACCTCGCGCGGGTATTCCGGGGCTTCGTTCATCGCGACGATCGACGCAATTTGAATCGGCTGGAACGTTCCGTAGTCGAGGTAGCTCTTCAACCGCGTGAGCGCGCCGACGACCTCGGCGTTGCCCAACATGAAGCCGACGCGCCACCCGGCCATCGAGAAGCTCTTCGTCAGGCTGTAGATCTCGACCGCGACTTCTTCGGCCCCGTCCACCTGGAGGAGCGACGGTGGGTCGTACCCGTCGAAGCCGAGATCCGCGTACGCGAAGTCGTGCACGAGTAACACGCCGTGCTCACGCGCGAAATGCACCATGCGCGTCATGAACTCGAGATCGACGCAGGTACCGGTCGGGTTGTGAGGGAACGACATCACCACCACACGCGGCCGCGGCCACGCCTGCTCCCACGCCGCGTGCAGGTTCGCAAAGAAGTCTTGGCCGGGACCCATGCGTACGTAGTGCACGCCGGCGCCGGCGAGGATCGGACCCCAGATGTGGATCGGGTAGGACGGGCTCGGCACGAGCGCGGTGTCGCCCGGCCCAAGGAGCACCCACATGAGGTGCGAGAAACCTTCCTTCGCGCCGATCGTCACGCACGCTTGGGTCTCGGGGTCGAGCTCCACTCCGAACTTGCGCTTGTACAAGTCGGTGATCGCGAGACGAAGGCGCGGGACGCCGCGCGTCATCGAGTACCGGTGGTTCCGGGGGTTCTGGGCAGCCTCCGCGAGCTTCTCCACCGCGATCGCAGGCGAGGGAATGTCGGGATTCCCGAAGCCGAGGTCGATCACATCGACGTCGGCTCGCCGGGCAGCCATTTTCAGCGCGTCGATCTCGGCGAACGCGTACGGCGGCAGGGCGTGGATTCTCCTAAATTCCATAAGCCTCCACTGTACGGCGCGCCGGGTCTGACGAGAGGCACGAAATCCCTGACGTGACTCTCCGTTTACACACCGACGCCTAGGCTTGCCTCCGTACGACCGTGAGTGCTGGGGGCGCGAACGTTGTCGAAGTTGGTACTACTCGCCGTTGTCGGCGGCTATCTCGCCGCGCTGCCCGTGTTGTCGTGGCATCGCCGTGACCTCATGAGTTTCCAGCGGCCGCTGTGGGCCGGGTACGGGAGCCGACAAGCGCGCCTGCGGGGCGCCGTCGTTTGCTACGTCGCGGGCGGCTGGCCCGAACTCTTGATGGCGCTCGGATGGCGGTCGAGCCAGACGCGCGGTGCTCTCATAGTTGAGCGGGACCACATGCGCGAAGCACGCTCAAAACGCAACACAGACACCTAGCCTTGGTACGTGGCAGAGGGGCAAGAGCCATCCTTGGTTACCCTCCCCGGCCATGCTCCCGAAAACGGTCGATGCCGTCTTGTTGGATGTGGGCGGTGTGTTCCACCTGCCCGATCACGACCGAATCGTGGCGGCCTTGGCTCGCGCGGGCCTCGACGTGGATCCCGCGGCACTCGACCGCGCGCACTACTCCGGCGTACGCGGACTCACCGACTTTCGGGAGGGCGACCGCGAGATCTGGCTCGCGTACAACCGGGGCTACGCACGCGCGCTCGGCGCGGACGGCCGGGTCGAAGAGATTGCAGAGATGCTGCTGAACGAGTTCACCACCGGTGGCGTCTGGACTCGCATCATCCCCGGTTCCCCGGAGGCCCTCGCCGCGCTCTCGGCGACCGGCGTGAAACTCGCGATCGTGTCCAACGCCGACGGCTCGGTCGAGGCGCAACTCGCGGCCGACGGCATCTGCCAACTCGGGTCCGGTCGGGGCGTCACCGTGGACGCGATCATCGACTCGTCGGTAGTCGGGTGCGCCAAGCCCGACCCTCGTATCTTCGAGATCGCACTCGAACGTCTCGGTGGCATCGCACCTGCACGCGCCATTCATATCGGCGACACACCGGCGGCCGATGCCGCGGGCGCACTCGCCGCGGGCATTACGCCGGTGTTGATCGATCCGTTCGACGACCACGAAGACTTCGACGGGATCCGCGTGCAGTCACTTGCCGCGGTCGTCGACTTGCTCTCCACGAACACGTGAGCAAGAGGGCGGCCAGGGGTCAGCAGGTCCCGGTGGTGCACACGGCGTGGCGGTCGGCCGGCTGCCACACCCTGACGTAGTCCCACTCGACGGTCGGTTTCGGGTATCGCGACACGTCGAGCAAACCGGCGTCGAGCGGGCGCGTCATCTCATGACTCCAATCGAACTCTTCGGCGTCGTTGCCAAACGCGAGGTCGAGAATCAGGTGGTTGTACGCCGACGAGATCTTGGCGCCTATGGGTGACGACCAGCGCCGGACGCCGTCGAGATAGATCTCATACTTCGTCGGCGTCCAGTTGAGGCCGATGGTGTGATATCCCGCCGAGAGGTCGACCGAGTTCGCGAGTGAACAGGCGGTCGGCGAACTCGCGGTCGACGCCAGTCGGGGGTCACCGCGACAGGCGCGACCATCTGCGTTCACGCCCAGGTCGCCGCCATCAGAACTCGTGCTGAAGTTCGAACCGTTCCCCCACCAGTACGTACTGCGGAACACGCGCGCGTCGCGGTCGAACCCTTCCAACGCGTCGATCTCGTAGCTCCACGCGTGCCAGTCCCGCAACCAGAGGGCCGGCCACAGACCGAAGCCCTTCGGCATCTTCACTCGCGCCTCGACGTAGCCGTATTTGAATCCGAACGAGCGGGCGCTGTTGAGCATTCCCGACCGGTAGCGGTAGGGCACGAGACTCGCGTCACTCGCGGCCACATGCTTCGCGTCGTAGTACTGCGGACAGCGTGCCGGAGGGTAGAGCCGGCTGAGCGTGCCGACCGGGTAGTACGCCCCTACCACCGGATCCGTCGCAATGTGTTGTCGGAGCACCGATACCGTCCGGGTGCCGTCGGAGTCCGTGGTGAGGCGCGAGTTGGCCGGCGAATACCACTCCAGCTCGTGGTTGGCGTCGAGGCTCCGCGAACCGTTGCGCATCCCGGTACTCCACTTCCGTGCGGTGGCTGCCGGATCGTCGAACTCGTCGGTGAACACCGGGTCCCACAACGCGCCATTCGTGACCGCGGTCGGCGGTCCCGATTGCAGAGCGGACGACGGCGAGGGCGGCGCGGGTGTCGGCGAGATCCCCACGGGCGCGCCGGTCGGGCACCCGGTCTCGACCACCGTGGCCGTCGCCGTCACAGTGTTGGCGACGTCGAATCCCCCGACGCGCAGCCCGAACGATTCGGTCCCTTCGGGAATCGAATCCGCCATCGTGGCGACCGGTACCACCACCGCGGCCGCGGAGCCGGCGGGGATCGTGACCGTGCCGAGCACCGACGTGTAGTCGCCTGGAGCAGTTGCACTGCGGCCCATCGTTGCCACGGTCGCCACGACCGGTCGGTAGTACCGCGGCGCGGTACGGATCTTGAACACCGCGACACCGCCCTCGCCGACGCGCACGTTCCCCGCGATGACATGGGGACGGTCGTCGTTCAGGATCCGTACGGACTCGGACGGGCGCCCGAGGACCGCGCCGACGGGCGCGTGCAACCGCACCGCAAACTGCTCGTAGTCCTCGAGCAACGTATCGCCCCGGATCGCGATCGACGTCGATACGGACGTCTCGCCCGGCGCGAAGGACAACGTGCGAGTGACGGGCGTGTAGTCGGCATCGGCCACGGTCGCCGAGCCATCGACAGTCACCAGCGTGACGCGCACCGTCGTGCGCGCCGCTGCACTGAGCGTGACCCGGATCGGTCGCGCCGCCAGACCGGCGTCACCCTCGACTTGGTCGACACTCGCCACGGCGAACCGGACGGACGGGAGCGACGATGCGGCTGAGTCGGACTCACTCAGCCAGGCGCCCGCGGCGAGCAGGACGACCACCGCGGCGCCACCGACGACCACGAGTGCCCGCGACCGTCGGAAACGCTGTGCCACGGATGTCCCCATCTCCCCTGACCGCGCCGGATACGAGACAAGGAATAGTCTGTTTTGGGCGGTCTCTCACTGTATGTACGGTCGAGTGGTCTCGCAATCAATTCCCCGTTCACCGACCCAAAATCGTCAAAATGGATGAGGCGTATGCATTCGGACCTATGCCGATAATGCAAGACGATGGAATCGCCCGCCACCAGCCCCGGGCCGAATCCCGATCTGCGCCAACTGCTCGTCCGCCCGGGACCTGACTCGCTCCCACACCCGGGGCCGGAACGCACCCTGGTGCCGTTCATCGCGCTGCGAGGTCCGGCCGGTCGGTTCCTCGTACCGACGCTGACTCGACGGAGCGCGGCACGATCGTTGCTCGCCTACAACCGACTACGGCCACGCCGCGTCCGTGCGGCTCGCGCCGTCATGGCCGCGGGATGTACGAAATGGTGCCAGCAGATCACCCCTTATTATTGCTACTGGC
>JANYLF010000103.1 GCA_025357995.1 Acidimicrobiia bacterium
GCAAGACCCCGAGCGCCCGGATGAGCTCGCAGCCGCGCGTGGCGTGATTGCCGCGCTGCGCGGCGCACTGGACCTCGAGCAGACGGCCGCGCGGTTGGCGCGTGAGGAGCTCTACGAGGCGCGCGACGTTGCCATCGGCGCGGAGATGGCTCAGGCGCAGGCGCTCGGTCAGTTGGCCGTGCTGGAGCGTGAGGTGCGTCGTCTCAACGAGGAGTGTCGCGCGCTCGCCGAAGATGCCGGTCGCCGGGTCGCCGACGTGACCGCTCGTATCGAAGACATCGAACACGCGAGAACGTGGCGAGTGTTCGAGCCGTACCGACGCCTCCGCGTCCGGCTCCGGGGAACGAATTGACCACCGCTCCAACCTTGTCGATCGTCACGTGCGAACGCGGAGGATCTGCGGAGAACCTGCGCGCCACGGTCGAGAGCGTCCGGGAATCGACGGACACCGCGTGGGAGATGCGCGTGGTGGTCGATGGCGCGCGTCGCGCCGAGTCCGATGCGTGGCTCGCCGACCTCTCCGCCGCGGACCGCAGGGTTCACGTCGATCGTTGTGCGCTCGGCTCGGGGCCGGTCGCGATGATGAACCACGGAATGGTGCGCGCGACCGGAGAGTTCGTGGCGCTCCTCGACGACGGTGACCTGCTCCACCCGGACGCGCTCGCCATCGTGCGGGCGACCATCGCGTCGGCACCCGACGTCGACTACCTCTATACCGACGAGGACGAGATTGATGATTCCGGTCGCCACTTCAACGCCTTTCTGAAGCCCGGATGGTCACCGGATCGCATGCGATGCGAGATGTACACGCGTCAGCTCAGCGTCTTTCGCGCGAGTGTCGTCGAGGCGGTCGGCATGATGCGGGCGGAGTACGAAGGCGCGCACGTCTTCGATCTCGCGCTGCGCGTTACCGAGCGCGCCCGCCACGTCGCCCATGTCCCTCACGTGCTCTATCACCGGCGAGCGGTCGCGATCGGGGCGGAGGGGGACGAATCGGGGGCGGCACACACTGTCGTCCGCGCGCGTCGCGCGCTTGACGACCACTATGAACGCACCGGGTTCGCGGCGACTGCCGAGGCCGACCCGATCGCGCCCGACACCCTGGTGCGTCCGCGACCACGCCTGACGTCGACTCCGCTCGTCAGCATCGTGATTCCCACGGGCGGCCAACGCAAGGTCATCGGAGATCAGATCCGGAATCTCGTCGTCGAATGCGTTCGCAGCATCGTCGGCCGCACGACGTACCCGGCGTTCGAGATCGTGTGCGTCACGAGCGACGGATTCGACGACGGGACTCGCCGTCGACTCACGTCGCTCGACGATCCGCGGCTGCGATTCGTAGCCGGTCGTGAGCCGTTCAACTTCTCGCATGCGGTGAACCGCGGCGTCGCGGCATCGCACGGCGAACACGTGATCCTGCTCAACGACGACACCGAGATCCTCGATCCGGACTGGATCGAACGACTCCTGTTGTTCTCGCTCGATCCGCAGGTGGGTGCGGTGGGCGCAAAGTTGCTGTACCCGGACGGACGGCTTCAGCATGTCGGCGTGGTCACGAACGAACTCGGGCCGGTGCACGCGTTCGGAGGTTGGCCGGGCGAATCCACCGGCTACTTCCACAACGCCGCGGTCGCGGGTAACTGGTCGGCGGTGACCGCCGCGTGTCTCATGACTCGCCGCGATTGCTTCGAACAGGTGGGTGGGTTCACCGCCGCGTTGCCGTTGAACTACAACGACGTCGACTATTGCCTCAAGCTGCGCAGGGCCGGCTACCGCATCGCGTGTAATCCCGCGGTGCGACTGATTCATTTCGAGTCCTCGACCCGCGCCCCCGTCGTGCTGGCGCACGAGCAAGCCGCGATGCATCGTCGATGGGGCGCGTCGATGTTCACGGATCCGTACTATTCCCGCGATTTTCTGCCGGGCGCCGACTTCGCGGTGCCGATGCCGGATCGTCCCCGGGTAGCGGTCGAGGGCAGAACGGGCGCGTTCTAGACCACGTTCGGAGGCGTCTCGCCCGCGAGGACGGAGATGACCCCGGAACACGCGACGTGGGCCATGCGCGTGCGGGTCGCTACCGACGCGGATCCGATGTGTGGGAGCAGCACGGTCCGGGGCGCGGCGAGCAGTGCGGGGTGCACGGTGGGTTCCTGCTCGAACACGTCGATGCCCGCCGCGAAGATCGTTCCGTTGGTGAGCGCCGATGCGAGCGCGACTTCGTCGACCACCGGTCCGCGCGCAGTGTTCACCAACACCGCGGTGGGTTTCATGACCGCGAGTTCGGCCGCGCCGATGAGGTGACGGGTCGCGTCGTTCAACGGTACGTGCAACGACACGATGTCGACTTCGCGGAGGAGGCGATGGAGGTCGTCGACCCAACCGGCCTCGCCGGAATCGCGGCGGGTGTGGTGCAACACGCTCATTCCGAATCCGCTGGCGCGTCGTGCGACCGCGCGGCCGATGCGGCCGTACCCGACGAGGCCAAGGGTCGCACCGTGCACATCGCGCCCGAGGTACTGGTTGATGCTCCAGCCGTGCCACGCGCCCGAGCGGAGGTCGGCTTCGGCAACGTGGGCGAGGCGGGACGCGCTCAAGATCAACAAGAACGCGAGGTCGGCGGTGGTGTCGTCGAGGACGCCTGGTGTGTTGCAGATGGTGATGCCGCGCGCGTGTGCCGCGGTCACGTCGATGTTGTCGTATCCGACGGCAACGTTGGCCACGACGCGCAAACGATCACCGCCCGCGGCGAGCACCGCGTCGTCGATGCGGTCGGTGAGCAGACACACCACGGCATCAACGTCGGCTACCGCGGCGACCAACTCGGCGGGCGTGAACGGTGTGTCGGCGGCGCGCGTCACGATTTCGTGACCCGCCGCGGCGAGTGGATTGACCCCGCCGTCGGGAAGCTGACGGGTGACGAGAACCCGCGCCACTTAGTGGTTCGTGTAGTCGATGGGTCCCGCGTCGGCGACGCCGACCGCGAAACAGAAGCAGTGAATCGGCGCGTGATCCGAGACCGGTCTCAGGCTGTGCACAGTGTCGGGCGGGATGTGCACGAGATCGCCTTGGCTGATTTCTCGGGTCTCGTCCGCAATGGTCATCAGCCCCTTTCCGGCCGTGACGTAATAGAACTCGTGGGTCGGATGGGAATGCGGGTCGACAAGTCCACCACCAGCCACTTCGAACTCGCTGACCAGCTCCAGATGGCCACCGGCGGTGATGTCGAACATCTCCCGCGGGTTGACCAGCCACCACACCGGAACGGTGCCGTTGTGCTCCACAACGGGGGCGACGTCCTCGATCGAACGAACGTCCATGGACCCTCCGGGTGAAATCAGCGACCAAATCGGGCCGTACACTTGCCGACTTCGGGGCAGCGTAGATCAGGGGAAAGGGACCGACGCGTGGGTGAAGCGAAGCGACGGCTGAGCGCCGAACGCCTGAGCCCCGACGCGTGGGCGCCCTTCGGGTGGCTCCCGGTGGCGGATACCGATCCGCGCGATTCCACGTTTACCTACGAATTCGCGTGGAGCGACGCGCACGTGAATGTCATCAGCCACACCGCAGAGGAGATTGCGCACGCCGACGGCGCGCTCGTTTGTGATCGTTTCTACCGTCACGATACCCACACCCAAACGTTGCTGGCGCTCGACGTGGAGTCGATCGTCGCGGTCGCACCGGCGGCAGTCGAGTTCGTTTCGCCGGCGGATCTCGACACCGTGCGGGCCTTCGTTCTCGCACCACTGGACGGCTTCGCTCTCTTCCGCGGCACCTGGCACTGGGGGCCCTTTCCCGTCGGCGACGCGCCGGTGCATCTGTGGAACCTGCAAGGCAAGCGTTACGCCGAAGACAACATCTGCGCCGAGCTCGAACCCTTGCTCGGCACCACGTTCGAGATCTCGAGGTAAGCAGTGACCAGTGTCCTTTCGCGGTTGGTGTCGGCGCGCGTCGCGCGCCGATCGACGCTCGCGCTGATGTTGACCGCGGCGATCGTCGCGCTCGTGGCGGGTCCCGCATTCGCGGGCACGATCCTCGCGGTGACGGACGTCAGCCTCAGCATGGGCAAAGCAATTGTGCTCGGGCTCGTTGAGGGCATCACCGAATACCTGCCGGTGTCGTCCACGGGTCACCTGCTCGTGACGTCGCGGATCCTCGGGCTACCCAGTGGCGACAACAATGCGGGCAACGCCATGAAGGCGTACGAGATCGCGATCCAGTTCGGCGCGATCGTGGCGGTGCTCGGGCTGTACCGGCACCGCTTCGTCACGATGATCGAAGGCCTCACCGGTCGGAGCGAGGAAGGTCGTCGTCTCTTGCGTGCACTCGCGGTGGCGTTCGTTCCCGCGGCGGTGATCGGGATCATCGGAGAGAAGGTGATCAAGTCGGTGCTCTTCGGGCCCGGACCGGTCATCGGTGCGTGGGCCGTCGGCGGGTTGCTGATCCTGGTCCTCGTCGCACGTGGAGTGATCAACCGACCTGGTGGTCGCGCGTTGGAGACCATCACGACGCGTGATGCCTTCATCATCGGAGTCGCGCAGGTCATGGCGATGTGGCCGGGGACGAGCCGGAGTCTGGTGACGATTGTCGCGGCACTCCTGCTCGGGATCTCGATGGCCTCCGCGATCGAGTTCTCGTTTTTGCTCGGCGTTGTGACCCTGAGCGCGGCTACGGCCTACTCCGTCGTGAAGGACGGAAAGCTCATGGTCGACACGTTCGGTCTGCTGACTCCGACGATCGGGCTCGTGGTGGCGTTCCTCGCGGCCGTCGTGTCGGTGCGCTGGATGGTGACATACCTCCAGAAGCACAGCCTGGCGGTCTTTGGTTGGTACCGGATCGCGATCGCGGCGATCGCGTTCGTGCTCTTGGTGACGAACACCATCTGACGTATCGGGGTCTCGCGCTCAGGTGTCGAGCGCGGTGTCCGGATCGGTCGCGAGGTCGACGGGCGGCGCGAGCGTGTGCAACCGGCGGCGCGACGCGAGGAGCGCGAGCAGATAGAGGCCGCCGCCAACCACACCAGCCACCGCGAGGAACGCGAGCGCGTCGATGCGGTGGCTCGGTTCGATCTCCTGGTGCGCGAACCATGCGGCGGTCCCGAGCGTTCCCGCGATGATCGTCGTGCGGACCAGCGCGAACGGGAAGATCGGATGGCCGAGACGGCGACGCAGCTGGATGCCCATGCAGACGGCACCGAGTGTGTAGGCCATTGTGTGACCGATCCCGAGTGCGCCCACTACTGCGTCGCCGTGGACTGCAGTGCCCACCACCACCATGAACGCCGCGCCCACGACGGCGGTCATGAGCGCGATCAACGCCGGTGTCTTGCTGTCTCCGAGCGCGTAGCTCGCGCGGGCGAAGAGAAGAAAGGCGCTGTAGGGGAAGAGGCCGAGCGCGAGTGAGGCGAGTGCGGCCGCGAGCACGCCCGCGCCGCCCTTGCTGGCACCGAAGGCCGCGACCCGCATGGCTGGAAGCGCGAGTGCGACGATCGCGGCGGAGACGGGCACGATGAGCACGGCCATGTTGTCGAGTGCCCATCGGAGTTGCGCCGCGAATCGCTCTCGGTTGCCGGCTTCGGCATCGTTCGCGAGTTCGGGCAGGATCGTGGTGTGCACCGGCTGGGCGAGGATTGCGTACGGCGCCATGATCGCGACGAACGCAAACTGATACGCGAGCACGCCACCCTTCACACCGTTGCCGATCACAATCGCGGTGCCGAGCAGGATGCCGATCCCGCCGTGTTGGAACACCGCCCATGTGGAGAGTTTGAGGAGCTGACGTAAGCGCGCGTCCGGTCGACCGATACGCGGCCGCAACCGGAATCCGGTACGGGCCAATGCGACGACGGGGACGCCGACAAACCCGACCACGCCGAGCGTGGCTCCGAGCGCGAGCGTGAGGCGCTCGCCACTGTCGAGATGCAGGGTTGGATGCGGGCCGGCCATGACGCGAAACACGATCAACGACGCGACGACCGCGACCGTGTTCGCGATCGGCGCCATCGCAGTCGCGACGAACCGACGCTTGGCGTACAGCACGGCCGTTGCCACGGTACCGATGCCATAAAGAGGAACCTGGAACACGAAGAACCGAGTGAGGTAGGTGCCGAGATCGGCCTGTTGATCGCGTATTGCCGCGGTTGGTCCATCGATCGCGATCAGGCGCGCGATCTGCGGGGCGAGTACGAAGCCGATGATCGCGATGGCGCCGAGGACCACGAGCGCGAGCCCGAGCACGCCCGACGCGAGTCGTTCCGCCTCGCCTTCGTCGTCACGCTCGATGTGGCGGACGAACGTGGGGACCAACACGGCCGAGAGCGCACCGGCCGCGAGGAGCTCGAACAGCACGTTCGAGACCGAGTTCGACGCCTGATACGTGCTGCCGATGTACGTGGTCCCGAGGACCGCGGCCACGACCGCGATTCGGACGAGCCCGATACCCCGGGACGCCGCCGTAGCGACCCCCATGACGGTCGCGGCGCGCGTCGGGGGTGTCGGCTCGTTGGGCGCCTGGGTCATCTCCGCCATCGTCGCACGGACTCCGTTCGCCCCCGTGCCGCCAGCACTCGGAACCCGAGCTGGCCGGTCGCGTAGACTGGCTGATCTGCGCTCGTAGCTCAACGGATAGAGCATCTGACTACGGATCAGAAGGTTGGGAGTTCGATTCTCTCCGAGCGCACTGAAGAAGTCCAGTTCAGAGGCCTATTCGGCGGATGGCTTGCACCCGCCGCCTCGGCGTGAGAAGCATATGAGAAGCATCGCCGCAGTTCAGCGGCCTGCTCGACTGTTTCTCACGGAGGTGAGATGCCCAAGTACGAGGGCGTCTATCAAGACGCGAAGGCCCGCTGGTACTTCAAGGTCTGGCTCGGCCGCGACCCACTGAGTGGCAAGCAGGTTCAGCTGACGAAGCGTGGGTTCGCGACGGCGGCCGACGCAGCCCGCGCGCGCCGCAGAGCCCTCGACGAGGCTGACGGCCTGCCCCGGGTCTCGGCGTTGCCAGCGACGCTCACCGTCGACGAGCTCCTCGACCATTACCTCGACGGCATCGACGCCGACGGCAAGCTCTCG
>JANYLF010000010.1 GCA_025357995.1 Acidimicrobiia bacterium
CCCGCGGTTCTCTCACGCCGTACTCCGGCGGTCTGCATGCAGGCTGTTCTACTTCAGGGTGAACGGTGCCGCATATATCGGCGCCGAGGTTCCCTTGACCACGAAGTACAAGGTATGGAGCCCCACCCCGAGCGCCGGTAGCTGATTCGGGTCGAGGTTGTAGATGTACGAACCGCTCCCGAACCGGAACTCGTAGCCGGTGTTGGAGCTTCCCTGGAAGTTGGGCGACGGCAACTGTCCGAGGGTGTCCTGATAGACCGCGACGAGGGTGATGGCGGCCGACGACAGGTTATTCCCGGCAGCGTCGCAGAGCTGCACCTTGACGGGAACCGTTCCGGTTCTCGGCTGGCCCTTCAGCGGGTCGTACCCGAGACAGACTCGGTACGTCACCGAGTACGTCACACTCGCGGTGGTCACGTTGCCGGCGACATCGGTACCGGTCACGGAGAACACGTGCGTTCCCGGCGTGGTGTCGACGGGCCGGCCGGTGGCGACCGTCCCGACACAACTGGCCATGCCCGAACCGCCCGTGCCGTCGCTGCACGAGAAGGCCGCGGCCACACTCTGTCCGGGCGAGTACACGGCACCGCTCGTCGGCGACGTGATCGTGACCACCGGAGCCCGACCGTCGACCTTGAACGTGAATGGGCCGACGGTTGCACAATGCAGGAGTCGGTCGCACACCGTCCGGGTCGTGGTCGTGGCGGCCGAGTTCTGACCGCCGCCGGCGACCGTGGTGGTGAGGGTGAACATCGAAGGCGACGTTGCCGCGAGGCCCACGCCGTTGTCGGTCGCGGTGCAGTCGACCGACATGTTGGCCTGGTACCACGACGTTTGACTCGGCACGGTACAGCTGGCCACGGGCGCGCTCACGTCGACGTTGATGGCGGTGCTTCCGGTGGGCGAGTTCGTCCCGACACCGTCGCGGGCCGAGTAGGTGAAGTTCGAACTGCCGCCGGACGGTGGGTTCACGCCGATATCAGCGATGGCACCGGCGACCGTCGTGCTCGCAGTGGCGACTGCCCCGGTCGACGCGTAGGTGACCGAAGCGATTCCGGACCCGTCTGGACCGTCGCTGCCTTCGAGATGCAGGTTGACGCCGCCGCTGTACCAGGTGTTCCCGGAGCCGTCCTGGGCTGCCGCGCTCGTCGGGTTCTGCACGGTTCCGGCGATCGTGGGTGCTTGTTCGTCGACCTTGAACGTGAACGGTCCGATCGTGATGCAGTGGTTGAGTCGGTCGCAGACCTCGTTGGATCCGGTCGACGCCGACGACGTCTGGGTGCCTTCGGGCACCGTCGTCGAGAGCGTGACGGTCGTGTCGGCACTGGCGAGCAGGCCGGCTCCGCCGTCGGATGGGTGGCACGTGACGGTGACGTTGGCTTGGTAGAAGACCGTAGGGTCGGGCACGGTGCAGTTCGCCACCGGCGCCGCAGTATCGATGTTGACGGCAGTCGACCCGCTCGCGCTCTTGTTCCCGGCGGTGTCGGTGGCCGTGTACGTATAGGTCGCGCTGGCGCCGACGGGAACATCGACGCTCGCCGTACCGAGGGGTGAGCGCGCTAGCGCGGGGTTCGAAGCATCGGTCGCGACAGTGTCGGCGGCGTTCCCGGCGTGGTACGCGATCGACGCGACGCCGGATCCGATGGATCCATCGTCACCGGTGATCCGGAGTGCGACCGGTCCGTCGTACCAAACGTGGTTCGTCGCGTCAGGCGCGGCATGGGCAGTGCCCGGTTGGATGTCGGCGGATACCGTCGGCGCGGCGGCGTCGATCGACACGTCGGTCGCGGCGAAGCTGCCGGTTGCGTCCCGGGCGAGGAGATGGTGCACGCCGTCGCCGCTGATCGCCACGCCCGTCGATGGGTAGGAAGCGAAATCGGCGCCGTCCAAGCTGAACGTGACGCCGGTTCCGCCGCTCACGAGGGCGGTGACCGGCTGGCCAGGGAACCATCCGTTGACGGCGGTGACACCAGTCGGTGGCACGAGGGAGATTCCGAGGGACCCCTTGTTCGCCAACCGGCTCGCCAAGAAGTTCGAGACCTTGTTGTTGCTGATGGCGACGTTGCCCGAGGCGTCGAGGACTTGAACGAAGAACTCGGCATCGTTGCCCACGATCGGGCCGCCGCCCCACCAGCGCTTGGAACCGTCCGGCAGGTTGGTCGCGACGAGGTCCAGGCTCGACCACACACCGTTTGTTCCCGCCGCCTTGTACAGGACGAAGGCGCGGCGAGCGGTGCCGTCGGTGTCGACCGTGAAGCCGGCCGTGGTCCCGACGATCTCGCCGCGCGTCCGCATGATCGTGGGGGCCGTGAAGTCGGTGTCAGCCGGGTTCGAGTACTCAACGACCCCACCGATGTTGGTGAAGAGTCGTTGGGTCACGGTTCCGTCGCCCTTGGGATCGCGTGCCTGACCGGCCGTCAACAACGCGAGGTCCCGACCCCCGGTCCCGCCGATCGGATGCGTGACTCGCGAGAGCGATGCTGGAAACACCGAGTCACCGATAGGTGTCAGCAGCTGCTCGTTCGCCGACCGGTCGACGTTCGGTCGGAAGTACTCGGGAAGGAAGTTCGACGAGTCGTTGGTGGCGAGCGCAGTAATGAGCAGGCCATGGGCGCGCTGGTTCGCCTGCGTGATGTCGAAGCTCGTCATCGGCTCGATCGGCCGGTACTCGGCCATGATCTTCTCGCCGTTCACGTCGTAGAACGAGCCCTTGGCGGTCGTGACCTTATGCAAGACGCCCGGAGCGCCCGTGGTGCCTTCGTGAAGCGGAACGGAGATCGGCGCGACCGGGAGGCCGGTACGGGGATCAGTGCCGGAGATCGCCACGTTCGAGGTGGGGCTCGTGGGCGCGGCCGCGGCGGCGAACGTGCGCAGGGTGGCGTTCGACGCGGGAACGGCCGACGCGAGGCCGTAGATCGGGAGACCGTAGAACGTCGACTCCTGGAGGACCTTCTCGTCGTACGGGTTGAGAACCGCGGCGGTGGCGGCGTACTGCTGCTTGGCGATCATCAGCGCCGCGCCGGCACTGACGTGACCGTCGAGCGCCTGCGCGTACAGGCCCATCAGTCGTTCGGAGAGGGCGACGGTGCTGTCGTCGCCGTAGCCGAAGCCGGTGTTTCCGGCGTACAGACCGCCCTGCTTGGCGCCGGTGATCGCTTGCGCCCAGTCGAGCTGCGCGCCGATGGAGACGTCGGAGACGGACAGGCCGGAGTGACACCCCATGCTGAACAGAAGTCGGCGGGCAAGCTTGTTCGCGTTCGTGGGATCGGCAAGAAGCGCGCTCTTGACGAGATCGACGCCGTTCCCCGCGAGCATGCGCGTCTGGTCGAAGTGACCGTTGAAGCTCACGATGCCGGGTGTGGAACCGCCGAGCAGCTTGCTCGTGAGGTCGGTGCCCGACCACTGGTCGTTGATCAACGGGTCGACGGTCTTGCCGTTCGCGCTGAGCGCGTCAGCGACGCCTTGCGCGCCGTCGGTCATGAAGTCGTACCCGGTGACCAGTGCGCTGTTCGCGGTCGTCGGGTCGAGTGTTCCGGCGTTGGTAAGGAACGTATCGATCGCCGCGCTCGCATCTTCGGGACTCTCGACGAGCCGACCGAGCGCGACGTCGGGAACGAACAGCTCGTGGTCGTTCACGGAAACGCCGGCGCTCGTTCCGTACGCGTTGTCGGTGAGGACGAAGCTGTCGTCGAGGCTGCTCGAAAGCTCGTTGTCGAACGACTGCCCGCCCGAGGTCGAGACGACCGAGTCGGCGTAGCCGCGCTCGTTCGCGATCCGCGTGCGGTCCGGCACTCGAGCCATCGGCAGCATGTTGTCGTCGCCGACGAGCACGATCGAATCGATGGCCGGGTTGGCCGCCCGCGCGGCGTCGATCTGCTTGCCGATCTCGCGCACAACGTCGTTGGCCGCGTCCGGCGAGCAGCGATTCGCGTCCCACGCGGTGTACTTCGGCGAAGCGGTGGTGGTGGGGTTGTCGACGGCAAGGATCGTGGCGCCGACGGAGGTGGCGAGCGCCTGCACCTTGGCGATGAGTGGGTCGACCCGACCCGCACCGTACGTGCGGTACAGGCGGTGCTGGGGCACGAGGATCAACACGTGCGGGTTCGAACCGAGGGTGGTGGAGTCTGCGAGCGCGCCGCCGTCTGCGAAGGGCCGAACGACGGGTGCGGCGCACGGCGGAGGGGTGGTGCCGACGAGCGACATCCGGAGCGAGAACGGCTGCGCGCTGGAGGCGCCGTTGTACCCGGAGACCTGCACGACGTAGTCCCCCGGGGCCAGCGTTCCGGTCTCGATCCGCTCGTCGACGCGACCGCGGTTCGCCGAGACCTGGACCACGGTGGGCGCGTACGCGGGCGGCGTGAGCGGCACGTCGTTGACGGTGTCCGGTGCGAGGTGCGCGTCGGTCGGGTAGAGGCTCAGCTGCGTGTCGTTGACCGGCTGGAGCGATTGCGTCGGGGTATTGCGAAGACGCGCGCTGGGCGGGCCGTAGAGCACGAGGTCCTCGTCGACCGGGAGGTTCGAGAGCAGAATTGACGCGGCGGTCTTCTGGCCCGGGATCGACGGGACCGTGAAGCGATAGAGGTCGCGATCGGACCCAGTCGAGATGTGGGAGAGGTAGAGCGTGTCCGGCTGCAGGGTCTTCGTGTCGCAGGCATCGACATCGGAGCAGCCGGCCGTGCCGCCCTGTTCGAACGACTCGATCACGGTCACGGTCTTCGACGAACTGGCCGTCACGGTGTTGGTTCCGGCGGTCGCGGTCCCCACCGCGGTCGCGGTCGCGGGCCCGAGGGTGAGTCCCGCGCGCGTTCCGATCGTCGCGGTGTGGGCTCCGGGCGCGAGTGTCCCGAGCGCGAGTGACGCGATGTTGCCGGCACCGACCGACGGGTCGGGCGCGACGACGCCGTCGATCTTGAACGTGCCGGGGACGGTCACGAAGCCGGGCGGCAGCGTGAACTGCACGGAGGTCGCGGCCGGTCGATCACCCTTCACGTTCAGCGACATCGTGTAGGTGAGCACGGGCTCGGTCGGGCTCGCGGCGTTCTGGAGTGAGGTCGCGTTGAGATCGAGACCCTGCCACGGCATCTCCTCCGGCGGGATGATGCCTTGGAGTAGATCACCGATGGTGAAGGCCGCGACCTTCGGCAGAACCTTGGTCGAGGCGTTGGTGAACAGGTCGTACAGCGTGCGCGTCGGGTCGATGGCGCCGGCGATCTGCGCGGCTTGGCCCAGGTTGGCGGTGGCGCACGCGACCTTGGTGCAGTCGACCCATCCGGTCGGTAGCGAACTCACCGGCAACGTCGAGAGTGACGTGGTCGCCAGTCCGAAGAGGGCGAGGTTCATGGATTGGAACCAGCCGGCGTCGTTGGCAGCAACGTTCTTGACGAGGATCTGGTTGAGCGAGACGCCGTCGAGCGAGAAGCCCGCGTAGCTGAATGCGAGTGGGGTGATCGAGGAAGGCGTCGCGGCATTGGGATCGACGTTGAGCGCAGCGCACGGGTTGGCCGAGGCGGTCCGGATCGCCGAGCACCACGCGCCGAGGCGCTGCTGATCGGTACCGGTCTCCAAGGCGGGGCTGAGCGGGATCGTCTTCACCGGAACGCCGCCGAGCAGCAACGAGACGTACGGCACCGAGCCCAGCGCCGTGTCCGAGAGGTCGAGCTGGTCGAGGGTGACGCCGGCCGACTCGACGAGCGGCATAACGTCGGCGAGCGTGATGCTCTCCCTTGGCGTGTTCTCCCATTGCGTCCCGAGCAACAGTGCGTCCCACCCGCCGGGTCGGTCGAGGGTGAGGTCGCTGAGCGCGATGGTCGCGAGTGGATCGGCGATGCCGACGTTGCGCAACAGGGCCTCGGCGTCAGAGTGTCGGATCGTGGAGTGCCGGATGGTCGAATAGTCGATCGCCGAGTGCCGAATCGTCGAGTGCCGGATGGTCGAGTGGCGGATGGTCGAGTGCCGGATAGTGGAGAACTGCAGGAACGTGTTTGAACCCGTCGAAGGCGTCGGCAGCAATGCCGAGGGTGGGATGTTGCCAACCGGGACCGAGCCGGTGCCGACGCCGATGGTCTCGCTGCTCGACGCGAGGGTGAGGTCGAGCCCGAGCGGTGCGATCTCGACGGCACCGACGTCGCAGCGGCCGCCGGTCGGTTGCGGACGCGCGATGGCGCGCTGGTCGGTGGCGGTCGCACAGGGGATCGCGTACGCGTCGAGCGCGGCGCTGCCGGTGAGCGGCCGGCGGGTCTGGGTCGGACCGCCGTTGTCGGCGAGCGCGCCGAGCAGTGGATCGAGGACGAGGATCGTGCCGCCGGACGGGTTGCAGCCCGGCGTGTACTGCAGCACGTTCACGCCGGTGAACGTGGGGCTTCCGTAGCAGTCGCGTCCACTCGACGCGTTGTTCGCCGCGATGATCGAACTGGCGACGTTGAAGCTTCCGCCCACGCGGTAGAGCCCGCCGCCGTTCGAGTTGTTGGACGAATTGCCGGTAATGGTCGCCCCGGCCAGGTTGACCGTGCTGCTACTCGCGATACCGCCGCCACCGTTCGCGGCGTTGCCGACGACCGTGCTGTCCGAAAGCGTGGTTGTTCCCGCGTTGAAGACTCCGCCGCCCTTACCGGATGCGGTGTTCGCGCTGATCGTGCTCTGCGTGATCGTCGCCGTACCGTCGATCTCGACGCCGGCGCCTTGGCTTGCGGAGTTTGCCGCGACGGTCGATCGCGCGACCGTGACGTTCGCACCCTTTGCGACGAGGATGCCGCCGCCGTCGCCCTTGCTGGTTGCGCCGTTTTGTACGACGATCCCGTCGAGCGTCACACCCGTCGCGGTGACGTTGAACACGCGGTCCTTCGCGCCACCGTCCACCGTGGTCGCTTGCGCGCCCGGTTGACGTTGCGCACCGACGATCGTCATAGGCTTCGAGATCGTCAGTGCGCCCGCGCTGAGGGTGTACGTGCCCGCGGGAATGTTGATGGTCACACCCGAGAGTGCGTTGGCTTCGGCGATTGCTGCACGCAACGTGCAGGGTGCGGCCGTCGTCGGCGGTTGCGTCGCGCACAGCCCGCTGCCGGCTGCGTCGGTGGTGTCGGCGAACGAGTTGACGGTGTACGTGGTGAACGTCGCCGCGCCGGCAACTGATGCACCGATCGGAACGACCGCCGCCGAAAGTGTGCCGGCGACGATCGCGCTGAGAAGCCTCAGCGAGTGCCTTCGCGAACCAAACTGCCCGAACATCGTGTCCTCCGCGCCTCTCACCCAAGATTCCCGAAACGCAACCTAGCTGTCGTGTAGCGATTTCTGCCACTGAACGTGGTCGAAGTTCTCATTGCGCGTTCATGACGCAGGTGTGAAGGGGTGACGTCAATGACGGGCGGCCGTCGAACAAGCCGGAACGCGACGAAGCCGCCGGAAGACCGGCGGCTTCGTCAGGAATTACTTGGTTTTGCTGGGTTCAGATGACGCGGACGTTCTGCGCCTCTTCACCCTTGCGACCGGGAGCCGTGTCGAACTCGACGCGCTGGCCATCTTCGAGGGTCTTGTACCCATCGGCCTGAATCGCCGAGAAGTGCACGAACACGTCTTCACCTGAGTCACGCGAGATGAAGCCGAAACCCTTTTCGGCGTTGAAAAACTTTACGGTGCCTTGCTGCACAGATTTCTCGTTTCTTTGTTCGCGATCGACCAAGGGATTTTGACCGACTCGCGCGACACCACCCTAGGGCTTCGCGCCACCCGCGGGCCTACCAGGGCGAAAACCCAACACTTACGGGGTGATCAGCTGCGCAAACAGCGCGAGATGATCCGCACGATGGCGGAGGAATTCGGGATGCCACTGCACGCCGAGCACGTTGGGTGCGCCATCGATCTCGATGGCTTCGGTGTGTCCGTGCTCGTTGTGCGCGACCGCACGCACACCGTTGCCTAAGGCGTCGAGCACTTGGTGGTGGAGCGTGTTCACTCCGAGCGTCTCCGTGCCGACGATCTTCGCGAGCCGTGACCTCGCGTCGATCTTCACGGTGTGGGCGTCGATGTTGTACTGGTCGAGACGCATGTGATCGTCGACGTGCTGGGTCAACGTTCCGCCGAGCGCGACGTTGAGGATCTGCACCCCGCGACACACCGCGAGCGTCGACAGATTGCGCGCAACCACCGCGCGCGCGATTGCGAGATCCGAGGCGTCTCGGCGCGGGTCGATCGGCCCGAGCCGCTCGTCGGGATCCTGGCCGTAGGACGTGGGATCCACGTCGCAACCGCCGGTGATGACAACGGCGTCGACCGCGTCGAGCAGCGCGTCGACGTCATTCGGATCCACGACGGAAAGTACCAGTGGTGTTCCCCCCGCGCGGTACACCGCCTTCACGTACGCGGTGGTGGCCATGAAGTGATCGACCGCGACATCTTCGTCGCCGATCACCGCGCCGATGTGACCAACGATTCCGACGCGAGTTTCACTCATCAGACAAGCTCGAAGTAGCGGTCGAGTTCCCAGTCGGTGACCGTTTCGGCAATGGGGTCGCCGCCGGTCGTGTGGAACATGAGCCACTCCCAGCGTCGGGTGTTGATCCAGAAGCGGACGAAGTCTTCACCCATGACCTCGGAGAGCCCGGGGTCGGCTTCGAGCGCATCGGCGGCACGGGTGATCGTGTTGGGCAAGTGCGGATAACCGTCGGGCGGGAGGCCCCACCCCGAGACCGAAATCGGATCCGGAAGCCGCGCCGCGGCGTGCAGTCCGGCGATGCCGCTCGCGAGCGCGGTGGCTAGGACGAGATAGGGATTCGCGTCGCCCCCCGCCACGCGATATTCGATGCGGGCCGCCGCCGGACTGCCCGAGAGCACGCGCAAGGCGGCCGACTTGTTGTCTTCACCCCACGACGCGACCGTGGGTGCAGCCGCGAATCCGATCATGCGCCGGTACGAGTTGATGTTGGGACAGAAGAACGAGGTGGCGGCCGACGCGTGCGCCATGAGCCCGCCCAGCCAATGGCGGGTGGTGTCGCTCATCGTGCCGTCGGGCGCGTAGAAGACGGGCTCGCCGTTGTGCGTGAGCGAATGGTGGACGTGCAGGCCGTTGCCGTACTCCTCGGACGGCTTGGCCATGAAGGTCACGACGCGTCCCTGATCGATCGCTACCTCGCGCATCACTTGCTTCGCGCGCACGACGTGATCGCACGCCGTCAACGGATCGGCCGGGTCGAGGTTGATCTCGAACTGTGCGGGTGCGGCTTCGTCATGCCATCCCTCGACGGGGATGCCGATCGCTTCGAGGCGCAGCAACACCTCGTCGACGAACGCGAGTTGTTGACGCGAGTTGTGGTGGAGATAGCCGACCGGAATGTCGGTCGACATCGGTGTGAGCCCACGAAAGTGCTTCCGACGCGCCGGCTCCAGAGAATCGGTGAAGACCATCGCCTCGATTTCGAACGCGGCCTTCGCCGCGAAACCGAG
>JANYLF010000059.1 GCA_025357995.1 Acidimicrobiia bacterium
CACTTACCCCGCAGGTGAGTCTCGCCGAAGAAATTCTTCCCGGTTTCGATGTGCAGGGGGCGGCGGTGACGGGCCCCGGCCTCTCTGCGCCGGTCTCGCTCGACGCGCACCAAGCTGCCGACATCGCCCGGGGATTCGAAGGCCAAGCAATATTTCATCCACAGCTACAACGGCCATCGGCCCGTGCCACGATCTTCTCCGTGCAGCTTCAGATCGCAGTCAAAGGTATCCAAGCGCATCCGACGCCGATACTTGTCGCTTGGGACGGCACCAATACGTTGGTCTCCGGCGGAGACCTCCTGGCACGGAAGCAGTTCATGGTGGCCCCTCCCGCGGTGGTGGCGGTCATGGGACCCATTGTCGCGCGGGCCGCTCCGGTGCTCCCCGTCGCGTCGCAGGCCGGGACCTCGGCGACCGTTATCGTCGTCGTGGCGGTCGTCGTCCTTGCTGTCCTTCTCGGGGCGGTCCTCGTCTGGCGCCGCCGCCGTGCGTAGCTGCACGCGGCGCGAGGCGGGGGATCAGGGTCCCGAGCCTGAGGCGGCGTGCCCTTCTGGCCCGAGCAGCTTGCAATGACAGGTGATGGCTCTTTCGACCTGTTGCCCGCGCCCACTTCCCGAGTTCGGCGCCAGCGTCGCTGGGTGCGGCCCATCATCCTCGCCCTGGTCGTCTTCGGGGGGATTGTCATCCTTCTGGTGTTCGCCATTGGGCGCGGCGAGAACCAGGCGCCTCGGGTTCTGAAGCGGCCGACCGGGCGGACTCGACCCACCGGCGGCGCGTCGACGAGGAGGAATGCGTCGGCGTCGACGACCACCCGGCCGGGGTCGGCCGTCGCACCTTCCCCGGGGACGCAGAGCCCGTCGAGTTCGTTGACGGCTCCGGGGCCGGAAGGTACGTCCCCGTCGACTGCGAGCCCGGAGGACATCCAATCGGGCATCTCATTGACCACGACCACCTGCGAGTGGGACGCCCAAAACGCCGTGTTGCATAGTGCCGGGACGCTGACCAACACGAACCAGGAGGGTCACACGGTCCAGGTCTCGGTCACGTGGTTCAACCCGGATGGCACCCAGATCAATGGCGCGGGGGATGGGTTCTATGTCGACGCGGGCGGCGATCCGGTCGATTGGCAACTCACCAACGGTGTCGACGCTGCTCCGAGCGGTGCCCCGCGGTGCGATGTCAGCATCGCCGGTATCAGCTAAGAGTGGATACGGTTCCGTCGATGCACGTGACTTCTGTGCGCGGGATCGTGCTCGCCGGTGGATCGGGAACGCGCCTGGCGCCGATGACCACGGCGGTCGGCAAACAGTTGTTGCCGGTCTACGACAAGCCGATGATCTACTACCCGCTGTCCACGCTGATGGCCGGCGGGATTCGCGAGATCTTGATCATCTCGACCCCCGAAGACCTTCCGCGGTTCGAACGCCTTCTGGGCGACGGCCGGCGGTGGGGGTGTCGCTTCGAATACGTGGAGCAGGCGCGACCCGAAGGCTTGGCCCAGGCCTTCGTGCTGGGCGAAGACTTCATCGCGGGCGAGCGCGTCGCGCTGGTGCTCGGTGTCAACATCTTCTTTGGGACCCAGCTCCAGGAACGCCTCCGTGCGGCCGCGGCTGCGTCGCTCGCGACGGTATTCGCGTACCACGTAGCCGATCCCGAGCGGTACGGCGTGATCGAGTTCGACGCGTTGGGCCGACCGAGTGGAATCGTCGAGAAGCCGACCGAACCCAACTCGAACTTCGCGGTGCCCGGCCTCTACTTCTTCCCCGGAGATGTCGCCGCGGTGGCGCGCGCAGTGCGCCCGAGTGATCGCGGCGAGTACGAGATCACGGACGTGATCTCGCACTATCTCAACGCGGGCGAGCTCGCGGTCGAGACGCTCGACCGCGGCACCGCGTGGCTCGACACCGGAACGTTCGAGTCGCTGATGCAGGCCGCCCAGTTCGTGCAGGTGGTCGAGCAGCGCCAAGGACTGAAGGTGGGTTGCCCGGAGGAGACCGCGTGGCGCGAGGGGTTCATCGATGACGCTGCGCTCGAGGCGCTGGCCGGGCCACTCCGCAAAAGCGGGTACGGCGAGTACCTGCTCGGGCTCCTCCAAGACGCGGGCCGATGACCAACGCACCGGACGAGCTGCTTCCCGCCCCCGAGTCGTCCGCCCAGATCGCGCGGCGGCGAGCATTGGTCCGCGAGCGCCGGGTGTGGATCGCCGGAGCGGTTGCGGCCGCCCTCGTGGTGGTGCTCCTGGCAGTGGCCGCGGCGGCTTCCGGTGGCGGCAGTCCGCGAGCGGCGCGCCCGAAGATCAAGGCGCACAACCGAACGACCTCCTCATCGCGTCCTTCGCGCACCACGACCTCGACGAGCGGAGACGACACCTCCACCTCGTCGACCAGGACCGGTTCGGCGGGCGGGATCAGCAGCGGGACTACCGCGGGTAGCTCTACGAACACCACACTGGCGAATACGGCGAAACCCGACGTCGTGCAGTCCATCACCGTCTCGGAGAATCCGGGTGCGTGTAGCTGGCACTCGGACACCCAAGAACTGGTGGACACCGGGACGGTGGTGAACCGGGGGAACGTCGCAGCGGAGGTGGATTTCGAGGTGACGTGGAGCGATTCGTCCGGAGAGCTCGATACCTGGGACGATCTGGAAACGGTTCCCGCCCACGGCAGCATTCCGTGGGAAGGTTCTTCCGGATGGACCGATCCGGTGCAAGGTGCCACCTGCCAGATCAACCTCGTGTCAGCCACCGGATCCGGTACCTGAGCCGGTCAGATCGCTCTTTCGCTCAATTTTCATTCTGGAACGCGTGCGGCTAGTCTCACCGGTCGCCCCGCAATACCTCGGCGTGCTTTTCGCGCGCCCCAACCCCCGGTGGTGCACCGTAGCCAAGCCCAAGGACGACACGATCCTCGTTGAGGGAACAGTGGTCGAACCGCTGCCCAACGCGATGTTCCGCGTCGAGCTCGAAAACGGACACAAGGTCCTCGCGCATATCTCCGGCAAGATGCGGATGCACTACATCCGAATTCTTCCGGGAGACAAGGTGCAGGTCGAGCTCACTCCGTATGACTTGGCCCGTGGCCGCATCACGTACCGCTACAAGTAGCAGAGGCTCGCGTTGAAGGTTCGTCCGTCAGTGAAGAAGATGTGTGAGAAGTGCAAGGTGATTCGCCGCCACGGTTCGGTGCGCGTCATCTGCGAGAACCCGCGCCACAAACAGCGCCAGGGTTAAGCCGCGTTCGGTAGGAAGGTCCAGGCACACGTATGGCTCGTATTTCCGGAGTCGACATCCCGAGGGAGAAACGCCTCGAGATTTCGCTCACCTATGTGTTCGGCATCGGTCGCAACACCGCGTCGCTGATCTGTCAGCAGACCGGGTTGTCGCCCGACACGCGCGTGCGCGATCTCACCGAGGATGAAGTCGCGCAGCTGCGCAACTTCATCGACGCGAACCTCAAGGTCGAAGGTGACCTGCGTCGCGAGGTGGCGGGTCACATCAAGCGCAAGATCGAAATCGGTACCTACAGCGGTATCCGGCACCGGCGCGGACTTCCCGTCCGCGGTCAGCGCACCCGCACCAATGCGCGCACTCGTAAGGGTCCGAAGAAGACGGTGGCCGGTAAGAAGAAGGCGAGGAAGTAGTGGCAAAGCCTCCCGCAGGAGGACGGCGTCCCCGTCGTCGTGAACGCAAGAACGTCACGCACGGGATCGCGCACATCAAGTCTTCGTTCAACAACACGATCATCACGATCTCGGATCAGCAGGGCAACACGCTCGCCTGGGCGTCGTCCGGCAACGTCGGGTTCAAGGGCTCGCGCAAGAGCACGCCGTTCGCGGCCCAGCTCGCGGCCGAGACCGCGGCTCGTCGGGCCATGGAGCACGGTGTGCGCCGGGTCGATGTCGTGGTGAAGGGCCCCGGTTCCGGTCGAGAGACCGCGATTCGATCGATTCAGAACACCGGCATCGAAGTCCTGGGTATCAAGGATGTCACGCCGATTCCGCACAACGGTTGCCGCCCTCCCAAGCGGCGGAGGGTCTGATCAGTGGCGCGTTATACCGGTCCCGTGTGTCGACTGTGTCGGCGCGAGCGCATGAAGCTCTTCCTCAAGGGTGCCAAGTGCGACACGATGAAGTGCCCGATCGAGCGCCGTCCCTACCCGCCGGGTATCCACGGTCGCGGCCGTATTCGTGAGAGCGAGTACATGCTCCAGCTGCGCGAGAAGCAGAAGGCGAAGCGCATCTACGGCGTGCTCGAGAAGCAGTTCCGCAACCTCTACGCGGAGGCTTCGCGTCAGAAGGGCATCACCGGCGAGAACCTGCTGCGCATGCTCGAGCAACGCCTCGACAACGTGGTGTTCCGCGCCGGCTTCGCGTCGAGTCGGAACCAATCGCGCCAGTGGGTGCGTCACGGCCACGTGCTCGTCAACGGCAAGCGCGTCACGATCCCGTCGTACATGGTCCGCAAGGAAGACGTGATCGAGTTCACGACCAAGTCGAAGGAAATGATCGTGTTGCGTCACAACCTCGACACGATCGACCGGTCGGTCCCGATGTGGCTCGACGTCACCGACGGCAAGGCCACGGTGCGCGATCTCCCATTGCGGGAACAGATCGACATTCCGGTGCGCGAACAGCTCATCGTCGAGCTCTACTCCAAGTAAACCCCCGACTTCGGGCGTCAACGCGCCCGATTGTGAGGAAGCGTCATGCTCATTATTCAGCGTCCTGAGATCGAGGCCGAAGAGGCCGAGGGCAACACGCAGCGGTTCATCATCTCGCCGCTCGAGCCCGGATTCGGTCACACCCTCGGCAACAGCCTGCGCCGCACGCTGCTGTCGTCTATCCCCGGCGGTGCCGTCACGCAGGTGCGTTTCGACGACGCGCTCCACGAGTTCGACACGATCGCGGGTGTGAAGGAAGACGTCACCGACCTCATCCTGAACCTGAAGGACCTGGTGCTGCAGTGCCTCGCCGAGGAGCCGGTCACGCTGCGCCTCGACGTGCGCGGCCCCGGCGACATCACGGCCGGTGCGATCCAGACCACGTCCGATGTGGAGATCCTCAACCCGGAGCTCCACATCGCCACGCTCACCGAGAAGGGTCGCCTCGCGATCGACATCACGGTCGAGCAGGGTCGGGGGTACGCCTCGGCCGAGAAGACGAAGCGCGCGGGTGCACCGATCGGTGTCATCCCCGTCGACGCGATCTTCTCGCCCGTGCGCCGCGTGAGCTTCGACATCGAGCCCACTCGGGTGGAACAGGCCACGAACTACGACAAGCTCGGCGTGGAGATCGAGACCGACGGTTCGATCACACCGCGTGACGCGCTCGCGTCGGCCGGTGCCACGCTGCGGAACTTGGTCGGCCTGGTCGCCGACATGTCCGAGGAGCAGACCGGTCTGGAGCTCGGCGAAGTGTCGCCCACGCTCGCGACCTCGCCGGACCTCGAGCTCGCGATCGAGGAGCTCGACTTGTCGGAGCGCCCGCGCAACTGTCTCAAGCGCGCCCGGGTCGACACCATCGGTCAGCTCGTGATGAAGACCGAAGACGATCTCCTCGCGATCACGAACTTCGGCCAGAAGTCGCTCGACGAAGTGATCGTCAAGCTCGACGAGCGTGGCCTTTCACTGCGGATGAAGGACTGATCGCACATGCCTCGCCCCAAGAAGGGTCCGCGTCTCGGCGGTGACCCGCATCACCAGCGTCAGCTCATGGCGAACCTCGCGATCGCGTTGTTCGAGCACGGCGGGATCACCACCACCGTGTCCCGCGCGAAGGCACTGCGACCGTACGCGGAGAAGCTGATCACCAAGGGCAAGAAGGGTGGCGTGCACCGTCAACGCCAAGTGGTGGCCACCCTCCACGATCAGACCGTGACCTCGAAGCTGTTCAGCGATATCGCGCCGAAGTACCAGGATCGCAACGGTGGCTACACCCGCATCCTGAAGCTCGGCCCTCGCCCGGGCGACCAAGCCCCCATGGCGCGTATCGAACTCGTCTGAGTTCTCGCGTGTTCCCCGGGTCGGTGTCGTGACACTGTTCGACCCGGTGACGGAACCCCTTGTGGCCGCGCCCGCGTCGGGTGAGGGACAGGCGACTGGCGTCGTGCGGATGGTGGTGGCCTACGACGGGACCGACTTCCGCGGGTTTGCCGCGCAACGCGATCAGCGCACGGTCGCGGGGGTGCTGTGCGAGGCGCTGAACAAGGTGTTGCGCACGGAGGTGGAGCTCACCTGCGCGGGACGCACCGACGCCGGCGTGCACGCGTGGGGCCAGATGGTGTCGTTCGCCGCGCCGCTCGACGCGGACCTCGAACGTTTGCGGTCGAGTCTCAACGGCATGCTCGGACCGGAGATCGTGGTGCGGTCCGCCGCGTTCGTCTCGGCGGGCTTTGATGCTCGCCACTCCGCGCGTTGGCGTTCGTACCGGTACACGATCGTCAATCGTGCGGAGCCCGATCCGTTCCGGTCGCGGTTCGCGTGGCACGTTCTGGCCGCGCTCGACCTCGATGCGCTGCGCCTCGCGGCAGATCCGTTCGTGGGTGAGCGCGACTTCGCGTCCTTTTGCCGCAAGGGACCGGAAGGCTCGACGACTGTTCGGCGCGTCACCGAATCGCGCTGGACCGACCTCGGCGACGGCATCCTGCGCTACGACATCCGCGCCAACGCGTTCTGTTGGCAGATGGTGCGCTCGATTGTCGGCACTTTGGTGGAGGTGGGCATGGGCAAGAAGCGCCCGGGCGACATGCTCGCGATCATGCGCGCGGGGGATCGTGCCGCGGCGGGCGCAGTCGCACCGCCGCACGGACTCGTGCTGTGGGAAGTCGGTTACGACACTTGACCGCAGCGGCCGTCAGGAGCTCCTTATGGCCACGCTCAACACCGGATCCGTTCCGGTGCCCGCGCCGATGCTGGTGGCGATGATCGTCCACCCTTTGCCGGTGGCCTGCACGCCACTCACCGATCCGCTGGCGAGGTTGTCGTCGGAGGTCTGGAAACCGGCCGAGGTGAGTTGGTCCTTGTAGGCCGAGATGATCGAGGACGGACTCTTCGACCCGATCGAATACGCGAACTGGTAGTACGCCTTGGAACCGCGCGTTCCGTTTGCGGCGGTCTTGATGGTCAGGCTCGTGGGCAGCGGAACGTCGGAGGGGAAGCCGGCGGGTACCAACGTGTCGCCGAACGTGATCTTGTTGTCGCCCTCACCGTTCACGCTCACCGTGGCGTGCTTGCCGTTGTTGACGGTGACCTTGCCATCCTTGGACTCGATCGTCTTCGTGCTCGAGCTACTCCCACACGCGGTGATCGCAACCGCGCCCAGGGCGGCGACGGCGATAACCCGATTGATGCGCACGGCGGAGCTCCTGTGGTCTCGTGACTACTCCACGCCAAGGTAGAGGAAGCCGTAGGCCTCGTCGCGGAAGGTGAGGCCGGAGTTCTTCAGGGGGACGTCCCAGTCGCCCCGAACCGCGGGGTCGTTCTCCTCCATGCCGTGGTCGGCCACGAGCACGAATGCGGTGTCGTCGAACG
>JANYLF010000068.1 GCA_025357995.1 Acidimicrobiia bacterium
TTCGCCAAACCCGAGCCGACGAAAGCACCGACCGTGTCGCTCGACCAGACGTGCTTCCGGCAGGTGGAGTTCGCGGGCGTTTTGCGCGGCGCGGCCCACCCCGAGGCCGCCCGCCGGCTCATCGATTTCATGCTGAGCCAACAGTTCCAACGAGACATGCCCCTCACCATGTTTGTGGACCCTGCAGTTCCGAATACTCCGCTTCCGCCGGAGTTCACCAAGTTCGCGGTGGTGCCCGCGAAGCCGTTCACGTTGTCGCCGGCGCGCATCGGGAGTGAGCGCGCCACGTGGATCGATCAGTGGACCGCACACGTCCTGCGATGACGGTGCAACCTCCGTACCGACCACGACTCGGACGGGTGCTCCTCACGCTCGTGCCACTCGCGTTCCTGTGCGTGTTCTTCGTATGGCCGGTCGGCGCGATTCTCGGGCGCGGCCTCACGTCCCACGGCTCACTGGACCTCAGTCCTCTCGGGGACATCCTGGGCGACACCGGCTTACGCCACGTCGCCGTCTTCACTGTGTGGCAGGCCGCACTCTCCACCGTCGCGACGTTGTGTATTGCATTGCCGGCGACCGCGGTGCTGAGCCGGTACCAATTCCGCGGGCGGGGACTGATCGTGGCGTTTCTGACGGTGCCATTCGTCCTGCCGACCGTCGTCGTCGCGACAGCCTTCCGGTCGCTCGGGATCGACGGAACGCTCCTTGCCATCGTGCTCGCGCACACCTTCTTCAATGCGGCGATCATCGTGCGAGTCGTGGGCGTGTCGTGGCGCGCGCTCGATCGCCGCGAAGAGGAGGCGGCGCGGTTGCTCGGCGCGGGACCGCTCCGCACGTTCACGTCGGTCACCCTGCCCGCGCTCCGTCCGGCCATCGTGGCCGCGAGTTCGGTGGTCTTCCTCTTCTGCTTCACCTCGTTCGGCGTCATTCTCATTCTCGGTGGACCGCGTTTTGCCACGCTCGAAACCGAGATCTACCGGCAAACCGCGCAGTTGCTGGACCTGCGCACTGCCGCGGCGCTCTCGATCGTCCAGCTCGTCGCGGTGGTCGCCGCGCTGTCGGTCGCAGGGGTGATGGGTGGACGCCTCGGCCGAGTGACCCGTCGACCACCCGCACCGTCAGCCGTGCCAAATCTGCCCGCGCGGATCCTGGCGGGAGCGGCACTCGCGCCCGTTGTCCTGCTCGTCGCCATCCCATTGCTCGAACTCGTCGGACGATCGTTGGCACACGGCGCGTACGGATACGCGCACCTCACGGAAACACCGCTCGGCGCCCCGAGCTCCTCATTGCACGCCCTCGGGACGTCGCTCCAGATCGCGTGCGTGGCTACCGTGATCGCGGTCGGGCTCGGCGTGTGCCTGGCGAGCGCGGTGACCCGGCGCGGACGGCCGAGCCGCGTGGCCCGCGCCACCGAACTCGTGGTGGTGCTTCCGCTCGGCGTCTCGGCGGTCACCGTCGGCTTCGGCTTTCTCATCGTGTTCGACACGCCGCCGCTCGACCTGCGGACCTCGTGGTGGATCATCCCGATCGCCCACGCGCTCGTCGCGCTTCCATTCGTGGTGCGCGCCACGGTTCCCGCGCTGCGCGCGATTGACCCTCGTCAACGCGAGGCCGCCGCGCTCCTCGGCGCCCGGCCGATCCAGGTCTGGCGCGAGATCGACATGCGCGTCCTCGCCCGCGCCGCCGCAGTCGCCGCCGGGTTCGCGTTCGCGATCTCGCTCGGCGAGTTCGGCGCCACCCTCTTCATCGTGCGCCCCGAAACCACCACCGTGCCCGTCGCGATCTTCCGTTTCCTGAGCCGACCGGGCGCCACGAACGTGGACCAAGCGATGGCCCTCGCCACGATCCTCATGGTCGTGACCGCGCTCGTGGCGCTGATCGGTGAGCGCACCCATCGGATGGGGGTACGCGCCTGATGCTGGCCGTCGAGGGTCTCTCGGTTCGGTACGGCGCGACCACGGCGGTCGACGCCGTCGACCTCACGGTGCCCGACGGCAGCATCGTGGCGGTCCTCGGCCCGAGCGGGAGCGGGAAGACGAGCCTCCTGCGCGCGATCGCCGGACTCGAACCGGTCGCGGGCGGGTCCGTGCACTGGGACGGCGCGGACATCACCGGCCTGGCGCCGCACCGTCGCGACTTCGGGTTGATGTTCCAAGACCACGCGCTGTTCTCGCATCACACCGTGCTCGGGAACGTCGCGTTCGGCCTGCGCATGCACCACCACCCGCGCGTCGACACCGCGCGACGCGTCGCGGAAGTGCTCGAGCTGGTGGGACTCTCGGGGTACGAACCCCGATCCGTCGACCAGCTGTCCGGAGGTGAACAGCAGCGCGTCGCACTCGCGCGCGCCCTCGCACCGTCACCGCGACTCTTGATGCTCGACGAGCCGCTTGCGTCCGTCGACCGCGAACGGCGAGAGCAGCTCGCGATCGAGCTGCATCGCATCATCCGCGCGAGCCGCAAGCCCACACTGCTCGTCACTCACGACCTCGACGAGGCATTCACCCTCGCCGACACCGTCGTGATTCTCGACCACGGCCGCGTCGCCCAGGCGGGCGCGGCGCGCGACGTCTGGCGCGCGCCCAGCACTGCGACGGTTGCGCGATTTCTCGGCGTTGCCACGGAGTTCGACCTCCCCATCGAGGACGGCGCGGTGCACACGCCGTGGGGATCGGTGGCCGCATCGACCTCGCCGCGCGCGTGGGTCGGCTTTCGCCCGGCCGACCTGGACGTCCGATCGAATGGTCCGGTCGAAGGCACCGTCCGGGCAGTCTGGTTCCGGCGGGACCACTTTCTGCTCGAGGTCGACACCGCCCACGGATCGCTGACCGCCGTGAACTCACAGTCCGAGCCGATCGGCGCGGTCGTGCACATCGCCGCCGACCTCGAGGCCGCCGTGATCGTCGGTATCGATGAGGCACCAGACGGCCTGATGCCCGACGCGTAGTGTCGCTCGGCATGCCCGCGCCTCGCTTCGACCATTTGCACACGTACGACGAGCTGACCGCGGCGCTCGACACGCTCGCGACTGCCCACCCGGAGCTCATGACCCTCGAACCCGTAGGGATGTCGCACGAGGGCCGCACGATCTGGCTTGCCACGGTCACGAATCCCGCCACCGGATCGCACGACGAGAAGCCCGCGGTCTTCGTGGAAGCCAACATCCACGCGACCGAGATCACCGCGTCGACTGCGGCACTCCACCTGTTGCACCACCTCACGACCGCGTACGGCACCGATCCGGCCGTGACGCGCGCGCTGGATACGCGCACGTTCTATGTGATTCCACGCGTGAACCCGGACGGCGTGGAGCTCGCGCTCGCCGACGATCCGATCCACCTCCGATCGTCTACCCGCATCTATCCCCGCCCCGATCAACAGCCCGGGCTCGTCGAGCGCGACGCCGACGGCGACGGCCGGGTGCTCTGGATGCGGATCAAGGATCCCGACGGCGCGTGGATCGTGCACCCCGACGAGCCGCGGCTGATGATCCCGTGCCCGTTCGACGACGTGGGCGACGGTCCGTACTACCGGTTGGTACCCGAAGGCGTGGTCCACGAGTTCGACGCCGATCGAGTCCCGATCGCCCGTCGGCACCAGGGCCTCGACCTCAATCGCAACTTCCCCCAGGAGTGGCTTCCAGAGGGCAGCCAACGCGGCGCGGGCGAGTACCCGACCTCGGAGCCCGAGGTCCGCGCGGTCGTGGAGGCCGTGAGCGCGCGACCCAACATCGGCGTCTACTTCGCGCACCACACCTTCGCGGGTGTGATCCTGCGTCCCTACGGTGGCCACGCCGACGATCACTTCCCCACCACGGACCTCGTCATGTACAAGACCATGGGGCGGCGCGCCACCGAGATCACCGGCTACGAGACCGCATCGGTCTTCCACGAATTCAAGTACGACCCGAAGTCTTCGATCACCGGCTGCGGTGACGAGTGGGCGTACGACTATCTCGGCATCTTCGGGTGGACCACCGAGTTCTGGAGCCCGCTGCGCGCCGCGGGCATCGAGCACAAGTACATCGAGTGGTACGACGACCACCCGGTGGCCGATGACCTCGCTCTCCTTGCATGGAACGACGACGTGCTCGACGGCGAGGGCTTCGTGGACTGGTACGAGTTCGATCATCCCCAGCTCGGACCGGTCGAGCTCGGTGGTTGGGACACGTTCCGCACGTGGACCAATCCGCCCGCCGCGCTCATGGAGGCCGAGATCGCGCCGCACAGCACATGGGCCGTCGCGCAGGCACTCGCGCTGCCTGAGCTCGCAATGCACGACCTGCGGTGTACTCGCCTCGGAGACGACGCGTACCTCATTCGCGCGGTGGTGAAGAACGTGGGCTGGCTCCCGACCAACGTGACCAAGAAAGCGCTCGAACGCAAAGCCGTCCGGCCCGTCGAAGTCACGATCGAATGCGGAGACGGCGTCGAGCTCGTCGGCGGGCGCGCCACGATCGAGCTCACCCAGCTACCCGGACGTGCGCGGGCGCGCACGATGATGGCAGTGCACGACGGCGTGGTGGATCCGAGCACAGAGCGAGCGTTCGCCGAGTGGGTCGTCCGCGGGCCGAACGGTGCCACAGTGAGTGTCGTGGCCCGCCACAGCCGAGCCGGCGTCGCGCGCGCCAAGGTCGAACTCGCATGACCGCGCCGGTACGCGTGGGGCTCGCAGGCGCCGGTCCATGGGCACGCATGGTGCACGCGCCGCTGCTCGCCGCGGGGCCCGAAACCGAGCTGGTCGGTGTGTGGTCGCGCACTCCAGAGCACGCGGCGGCACTGGCCGCCGAACACAACGTTGTTGCGTTCGCGTCGTTCGACGCGTTGCTCGAGGCGGTTGATGCGGTGGCGCTCGCCGTCGTCCCCGCAGCCCAGCCCGACCTCGCGGTGCGGGCGGCCAATGCCGGAAAGGCGTTGCTGCTCGAGAAGCCGCTGAGTGTCGACGTGGACGGCGCGCGCCGCATCGCGGACGCCGTTGCGGTCAACCGGGTCGGTTCCCTCATGCTGCTCACGTATCGCTTCGCCGACGTCGTGCGCGACTTTCTCGCTGAGGCCGCGGCCATGCAGCCGACCGGCGGCCGCGCGTGCTTCATCTCCGGCGCGTTCCTCGGCGGCGCGTTCGCGGGCGGGTGGCGCCTCGAACTCGGCGCACTGCTCGATGTCGGTCCGCACATTCTCGATCTCGTAGAGGCCGCGCTCGGGCCGGTCGTCGAGATCCAGGGCCACGGCGATCCGCGCGCGTGGGTCGGCCTGCTCCTCACTCACGAGAACGGCGCCTGCAGCGAGGTCACGCTGTCGTGTGCGAGCGCAATCGAACCGAGTCGCACCGAGGTCGAGGTGTACGGACGCGAGAAGTCCTTGTTCGTCGATGCACGCTCCGGCGCCCGCGCGGAGTCGTTCGCGCGAGTGCGCGCCGAGTTCGCACAGATCGCGCGCACCGGCGGGCCGCACCCGTGCGACGCCGCGCGTGGCCTCGTACTCCAGGAACTGATCGCGCGCGCCGAACGCGCCCTCGAGGCCTGAGGTATCGGGCCGATGGGCGCGGTCGTCATCGCGGCGCTCGTGATCCTCACGACGATCGGACTCCTGCTCGGTGGGCGACACCTCTATCTGCGCCTCGACCGTCCCGGAGGGTTCGAGTGTTCGCTCCGAGTCGTGAGCGGCAACGTTCCCGGACTGGGGGCGAAGTTCTGCGCAGGCTACGCCGGTCCCGAGGTGGCGCGTCTGTACTGGCGACGGATCGCGCGTCCCGGCGCGAAGGTGCGGTTCGCTCTCGAGACCGTGCGCATCGATCAAGGCCGTCGACCCCGGATGGGAGAGCGCCTCGCGATCCCGGCCACGTTTACGATCATCCCTGTCGAAATCGGCGACGACACGCAGCTCGAACTCGCGCTACCGAGTCGCCACCTCAAACGTCTCATCGCCCTCCTCGCGAACTCCTAAGCCGCGCGCCGGTAGTGTGCGCGGGCATGCCGAGCGAGCCGTTTGACGTCGTCGTGATTGGGGGCGGGCACAACGGGCTCGTCGCCGCGGGACTGCTCGCAAAACGCGGCGCGCGCGTCACCGTGCTGGAACGACGCGACCAAGTGGGCGGCGCGGCCATCACGGAACAGCCGTGGGGCCCCGACTTCAAGATGACGGCGTTGTCGTACGTGGTCAGCCTGATGCCACCGACGATCCTGCGCGAACTCCAACTCGAGCGCCACGGCTATCGCATCCTCCCTCAGGGTCCGTACTTCGCGCCGCGCCCCGACGGCCCGGCCCTGCGCCTGCCCGACGAGCCTGCGGCACGTCACGCGGCGATCTCGCAATTCTCGACGCACGACGCCGACGCCTACGAACGCTGGGAAGCCTGGCTCGGCGGTCTCGCGGACGTACTCGCGCCGCTGCTGACCGAGACGCCGCCCCGGCTCGGCTCGCATCGACCGACCGACCTGCTTGCACAAGGTCGGTTCGCGTGGATGGCGCGTGAGTGGGATCAACGCGCCGTCGCCGACATCACGCGCCTCTTCACGATGAGCATCGCGGATCTCGTCGAGGAAGAATTCGAATCCGACGCGATGCGGGGCGTGCTCTCGGTCAGCGGTGTGATCGGTACCTGGGCCGGTCCGCGTTCGGCGGGCACGGCCTACGTAATGGCCCACCACAAGGTGGGTGACGTGGGCGACGGCCAGCTCGGCGCGTGGGGATTCCCGGAAGGTGGCATGGGTTCGGTCACCCGCGCGCTTCGGGACGCGGCGATGTCGTTCGGTGCGGATGTTCGCACGAACACGTCGGTGGCGCGGATCCTCGTACGCGACGGCGCGACGTACGGCGTCGTGACCGAGAAGGGCGACGAGATACTCGCCGACTGTGTGATCGCGGCCACGCATCCCCAGATCACGTTCCTCCATCAGCTCGACGCGGCCGACCTCCCCTCCGACTTCGTCGATGACATCCGGCGCTGGAAGACGCGCAGTGGAACCGTCAAGGTGAACCTCGCGCTCGATCGTCTTCCCGAGTTCAGCTCGGCGCCCGGTTTCGATCCCGACGTGCACGGCGGCACCATCGTGCTCGCGCCGAGCCTCGACCACGTGGAGAACGCATTTCAGGATGCGGTCGCGGGTCGACCAGCGGCCGCGCCGTTCGCCGACATCTGCATCCCGTCGGTGTTCGACCGCACGCTCGCACCCGAAGGCAAGCACGTGATGTCGATGTTCACGCAGTGGGTGCCGTGCGCGTGGTCCGACGCCAAAATGGGCACGATCGGCGCGTCTACTGCGGATCGCGTGGGGGTGGTGCCGATCGCCGCCGATCCACATCGCGAAGAGCTCGACGCCTACGCGGATCGCGTCATCGCGCAGGTCGAGGCGGTCGCGCCCGGGTTCACCAGCTCGATCCTGCACCGCCAGGTGATCGGCCCGTACGACATGGAAAACACCTACGGCTTGATCGGCGGCAACATCTTCCACGGCGAACTCTCACCCGCGCAGCTCTTCCACATGCGCCCCGCGCCCGGCTACGCCGACTACCGCACACCCATCCGAGGGTTGTACCAAGCGTCGAGCGCAACCCACGGCGGCGGCGGTGTGACGGGAATCCCGGGCCTCAAGGTCGTCGAGCAAATCACCCACGACCGCGCCACGCTTCGGGATCGACTGCGTCACACCGCGATCCGCAAACGCGGGTGATCGGTTTGGCCGGCGATGCGCTAACGGGGCGTCAACACGCAGAACTCGTTCCCATCGGGATCGGCCATCACGACCCAACTGACCGCGCCCTGGCCGATGTCGATTCGCGTCGCGCCGAGGGAAAGGAGGCGGTCGACCTCCGCTTGCTGGTCAACGTCGACGGGCGGAGCGATATCAAGATGGAGTCGGTTCTTCGCGAGCTTCGGAGCAACCGGCGGGCCACCCCAGGTGATCAACGGACCGGTGCCGTCTGGCGGGCGGATTGCGGTCTCTCCGTCCTGATCCCAGACCAACGGCCAGTCGAGCGCGGCGCTCCAGAAGTACCCGACCGCACGCGTACCGTCGTACGTGATCGAGCCGAGGCGTTCGCAGCCGGCGAGGAAGTTGTTGTCCGGCTCGATGACGCATAACTCGTTGCCTTCCGGGTCGGCGAGCACGACGTGACCCTCATCCGGGCTCTGACCGATATCGATGTGGCGAGCGCCGAGCTCGACCAACCTCACGACCGTCTCCTTCTGGTCGTCGACGGACGTGGTCGTGAGATCGAGATGCAGTCGGTTCGGGCCCGTCTTCGGCTCGGGGACCGGCTCGAACAGAATGTCGAACCTGGTGGCGTCCGTCGGCACGAGCCCGAACTCACCCTCGGTCTCGTCGATTTCCCACCCGAGCGCGTCACTCCAAAAGCGCGCGAGCCGGATGGGATCGTTCGCGTCGATACAGAGCGAGACAAGTCGAGAGGTCATCGCTCGTCCTTCCTCCAGTTCGCCGAATTGGTCATGACCGCGTCCCTCACGCCATCAGGAAGTGGCCACGAGCGCGGCTTCGAACGCGGCGAGGGCTTGGTCGATCTCGGCTTCCGAGACGATCAGTGGCGGCATCCAGCGCACCACGTTGCCGCCGGAACCGGCGTTCATGAGCAACAAGTGACCCTCGTCGCGACAATGCGCGGTCACGGCGGCCACCCGCGCCGCATTCGGCGCGCCGTTCGCATCGACCAACTCGCACCCGACCATCAGACCCGGTCCGCGCACGTCGATGATCTCGGGGTGCGCGACCGCGAGCGAGCGCAAACCGGAACGAAGTTGCTCGCCGCGCGCGTTGACGTTCTCCATGAAGCCGGGGGCGGTCAGCACGTCAATGGTGGCCAGCGCGGCTGCGCACCCGATCGGATTTCCCCCGTAGGTGCCCCCGTGCGCGCCCGTCGCCCACCGGCGCACCAGTTCGGCCGACGCGCCGATGGCGGAGATCGGGAACCCGGACGCGATTCCCTTCGCCATGATCACGACGTCGGGCACCACGCCGAGCGCGTCGATCGCAAACATCGCGCCGGTGCGGCCGAAGCCTGATTGCACTTCGTCGGCCACGTACAAGAACCCGTGCTGCTCGCAGCGCGCTTTGATGCCTTGAGCGAACGCGGCCGGTGCCGGCAGGTACCCACCTTCACCGAGGACCGGTTCCATGACGATCGCCGCCGTCTCACTGGGCGCGGTCTGCGTGGCGAGCAACAGATCGAACGCGTCGAGCGCGCGACCAACCGCTTCGTCCTCTGCCAGACCGTCGCGCACCGCGTGCGGGAACGGGGTGACGAAAACACCACTCGGCAGCGGTTGATATCCGGCGCGGTATCCGGTCTTCGACGTGGTCATTGCCATCGTGAGATGCGACCGACCGTGGAAGGAACCTTGGAACACGACGATGTTCGGTCGACCGGTCGCGTGTTTCGCCAACTTCACCGCAGCCTCGGTCGCTTCGGCGCCCGAGTTCGCGAAAAAGAACGTGTCGATCCCGCTCGGCGAGATACCTGCCAGCCGCTCGGCCAGCTGTTCGAGTAACGGATGGCGATAACAGTTCACCTGCGCGTGAATGAACCGCGCGGCCTGGGCCTGGATCGCCGCCACCACGGTCGGGTGACAATGCCCGGTGCTCGTGACCGCAATCCCACTCGTGAAGTCGAGATATTCGGTGCCGTCGGCGGTGGTAACGATGCACCCCGACCCCGACACCACCGGGAGATCGGTGACCTGAAACCACACGTCGGCGAGATGTGAACCCATCCGCCGAGGCTATGCCGCCGAACCCACTCGAGCGACGGCTGACCGAACTACGGCTCTTCGGCCGCGGCCTCCGCGGCCCAGGCGGCGTTGGCCGCGGCAAAGAGTCGCATGGTCCCTTCGACGTCGCGCGGCCTCTCCTCGAGCGTCGCGGCGTCCCATTCGGACCGTCGGCGATCGCCGAAGAAATCGCCGCCGTACACGTGGAGCGCGACCGCGTACTCGCGTCGTGGGTTGGCGACAGCGTGGATCGCGTCATCCCCCATCACCAGCACATCCCCCTGGGTGAGCTCACGTCCACCGCTCGGCTCGAGACCGTGCTCGGCCCGACGGAAGAACGCGTTGTCCTCCTGGCCGCCGTACATCCCGACCACCGCGAACATCGCGTGCTCGTGCGGGTTCAACTGCATGCCGGGCGTCCACGCGATGTGGAGCACCGTGAGATCCGGCGCACGGTGCAACAGCTTGATGCCACCTTCGGTGATAGGACCGATCGCCGCACTCAACGCGCCCGGGTCGCTCACCAACTCGGTGACGGCGTCGCGCACCGCCAGCGGCGGGGTGTGCTCCCCGATCGCTTGGCGACAGCGAATCACAATCTCGTCGATGTCGAGCATGTGGCGAGGTTAGGACCCGGGCCGCACGCCAGTCATGGGGCGGCCGTCGGTCCACGGAGCGGGATCGCCCGGCTCCCACCGACCGCGGCCGAACGGCTCGCGCTCGATGCGCTCGCGCGCCATCCGTTCCGCGGCCCGACCGGGAGGAAGCGACCACTCGCGGCCGAGCGCAAACACCCGAGCCGTCGTGTCCTCGATGCGCGCGGTCGCGGCCAACGCTCGGTCGTGCGAATATCCGACGAACTCCTCGGCGATGTTCAGGATCCCACCCGCGTTCACCACAAAGTCGGGCGCGTAGAGAATCCCTCGGGCCGCGAGTGCATCGTCCATGTCGTCCGACGCGAGTTGGTTGTTCGCACCGCCGCAGATGATTTCGCACCGCAACGAACCCACCGTCGACGGATTCACCACCTCACCCAGCGCGCACGGCGCCAGGATGTCGCACTCGGCGATCACTGCATCCTCCGGCGCGACGACTGCGACGCCCAGCTCCGCGACCAATGCCGACACGCGGGCCGGGTCCACATCGGACACCGATACCCGGGCACCGTCCGCGAGCAACGACCGCGCGAGCCCGGACCCGACCTTGCCCGCTCCCTGAATCACCACGTGCCGGTCGGCGAGTGTGGTCGAACCCCACCGTTCCTGTGCGGCGGCGCGCATTCCGGCCCAGACTCCGAACGCGGTGGTGGGCGACGGATCGCCCGAGCCGCCCAGCGATTCGCTGACGCCGGTGACCCACGGCGTGACCGCCGCGATCCCGTCCATGTCGGCGGTCGTCGCGCCTACGTCCTCGGCCGCGAGATACCGACCGCCGAGCTCGTCGATCGCGTGGCCGAGCACCGCCAGCTGCTCCGGCGTGCGCGGCCGCGTGGGATCGGTCCACTGCACCACGGCCTTCCCGCCTCCTTGACGCAGCCCGGCGGCCGCCGCCTTGAGCGACATCGCTTCCGCCAGCCGCAGCGCGTCGGCGATCGCCGCGCCGTCGTCGGGGTAGTGCCAGAACCGAATACCACCGAGTGAGGGTCCTAGCGCAGTGGAGTGAATCGCGATGACGGCGCGGATCCCCGTGTCCGGATCCGCGACGAATACCACCTGTTCGTGTCCGTGCGCGGCCATGACCTCGGAGATCTGCACCTCGGGGACTGTAGGACCACTGATTCCGAGAGGTCCTACGAGGGCGCGTCCGTCGGATCGAGGTCGAGCGCGAGTGAGTTCACGCAGTACCGCATCCCCGTCGGGTTCGGACCGTCGGGAAAGACGTGGCCCAGATGCCCGCCGCACCGCGCGCACACGATCTCGGTGCGCACCATGCCGTGATCGGAATCGGTGCGTTCCTCGACCGCGCCCGGCTTGGCCGCAGCCCAGAACGACGGCCAACCGCTCCCGGAGTGAAACTTGGTATCCGACGCAAACAACTCCGCGCCGCATCCCGCGCAGCGATACATGCCGTCGGTTTCCGTGTCGTTGTACGCACCGGTGAACGCGCGCTCGGTGGCGGCCTCCCGCAACACCGCGTACTGCTCGGAGCTCAGACGGGCGCGCCAGTCGTCGTCGGTCAGGGCGGTCGGGTCGAGATCTTCAGCCATCGGACCAGGTTATGGGGCCTCCGACGCTCGATTCTGCACACAATCTCCACAGGTCAAGAGAGTCGTCTTCACCGACAGTTCCGTATCCTTGAAGCGTGAGCACGCAAGACCACTCGACGGCTCGGGGTCGAACCATTCTCGTCATCGAAGACGAGGCCCCGATCGCCGACGCGATCGCCGCCCGACTCCGTTCCGAGGGCTACGCCGTGGAAATCGCAGTCGACGGTCCGGGCGGAGTGAGCCGCTGCGCCGACGTGCACCCCGACGCCGTCGTCCTCGACCTCATGCTGCCGGGCATGGACGGCCTCGAGGTTTGCGAACAGATCCAGGCCGAACGCGCGGTTCCCGTCTTGATACTCACCGCCCGCGACTCCGAGCACGATCTCCTCGTGGGCCTCGGCGTCGGCGCCGACGACTACATGACCAAGCCGTTCAGCAGCCGAGAACTCGTCGCCCGGGTGCATGCACTCCTGCGCCGCGTGGATCGGTCTCGGGCCGCCGGCGCCACGGACAAGGTGCGCGAGATCATTCGCGTTGCCCAGCTCGACATCGATCCGATCACGCGTCGCGTCCATCAAGACGGCGAGCCGGTGCACCTCACCCCGACCGAGTTCGACCTCGTGCTCTTCCTCGCGGAAACGCCCGGCGCGGTCTTCACCCGCGAGGATCTCCTCGAAGAGGTGTGGGGCTACGCGGTCGCGTCCGGCGTCCGGACCGTCGACTCGCACATTCGCGCGTTGCGGCGCAAGCTCGGCAACGACGTGATCCGCACCGTGCACGGCGTGGGCTACGCGTTCGAGGACGCCGCGTGAAACACATGCCCCAGGTACCTCACGTGCCCGACCGTCCGCTCGACGCACTGACCTCCATCAAGGTCAAGCTCGCTACCCTCATCGTGGGCGCGGTGAGCGTGACCGTATTCGTCTTCTGGTTCGGCGTGCGGATTGTCCACGTGTGGCCGAGTGCGGCCGGGATCATCGCGGCTGCCGTCGCACTCCTGCTGGTCAGCCGACTCGCGCGCGGGATGACGTCACCGTTGCGCGAGATGGCCGCTGCGGCTCAGGCCATGGCCAAGGGCGACTACACCCAACACGTGACTGCGACTTCGCACGACGAGGTCGGTCGGCTGGCCACGGCGTTCAACCAGATGGCCGCCGAGCTCGCGGAAACCGACCGTGTCCGTCGCGATCTCGTCGCGAACGTGAGCCACGAGTTGCGCACACCGCTGACCGCGCTGCAGGCCACGCTCGAGAATCTGGTCGACGGCGTGGCGACGGCCGATCCGCGCACCCTCACAACCATGCTCGGCCAGGTGGAACGACTCGGTCGCCTGGTGACACAACTCCTCGACCTTTCCCGTCTCGAAGCCGGCACGGTTCCCCTCGACCGCCATGCATTCGCGGTTGAACCGGTCCTCGCACACGCGGTGCGCGAACAGGAGCTCAACGACGCCGGCATCGCCATCGAGATGCGCGTCGACGACCACGCGCTCTCGGCCGACGGCGACCCCGAACGTGTCCATCAGGTAGTCGCCAACCTGCTCGAGAACGCAGTGCGCCATTCACCGAACGGTGGTTCGGTGATCGTCCGCGCCCGTCGCACCGCCGAAAGTGTGGTCATCGAAGTGCTTGACGAAGGGCCGGGAATCGCCGCGGCCGACGCCGAACGCGTCTTCGAGCGCTTCTATCGCGCCGACACCGCACGCTCGTCGTCCGACGGCGGCGCGGGGCTCGGCCTCGCAATCGCCCGCTGGATCGTCGACCTCCACGGTGGCGAGATCCACTCGGAACCCCGCGAACCCCACGGCTGTCGCATGGTCGTCACGCTGCCCGGAGCCCACCCGCAACCCCGCCAATCCGAGGAGATCACCCAATGAGCTTCGCAACCATCGACGAGGCCCTCCGCCGCATCCGCCGCGGCGAAATGGTCCTCGTGGCCGACGACGAAGATCGTGAGAACGAAGGCGATCTCACGATGGCCGCGGAGTGGGTCACACCTGAGGCCGTGAACTTCATGCTCCGGTGGGCGCGTGGACTCGTGTGCATGCCGACCGATCCCTCGTATCTCGACCGACTCGAGATCCCACCGATGGTCCCGCCCGACGCGGCCGGGAACGACACGCCGTTCAGTATCTCGATCGATCACCGGGACGCCGGGAGCGGTATCGGCGCGGCGGATCGTGCTCACACCGTGCGGCGGTTCCTGGACCCGAACGCGACCCCGGGAGAGTTTCTGCGCCCCGGTCACGTGTTCCCCTTACGCGCGCGTACGCGCGGTGTACTCGAACGTCGCGGTCACACCGAGGCCGCGGTCGACCTCGCGCGCCTCGCGGGTCTGGCTCCGGTGGCCGTGATCTGCGAAGTGCTGCACGACGACGGCTCACCCGCGCGCATGCCGTTCCTTCAACTCTTCGCCGAGGAACACCGCATCGCGATCATCACCGTCGCGCAGATTGTCGAACACATCGAAGCAACCGGCGCGAGTGCCGCCGACGGCCAACTCGCCGGAGCCGGCCGCGCCCCCCTGCTCCTCTGACGAGACCTCAGGTACCCGGGTCTTCGCCGACTTCTCGAAGCGCAGCCGCCACGGCGGCGCGTAAGCGTCGGGCGGTCGCGGGCGCGAGGTGCGCCACCAGTCCGTAGCCCGCGCCGCCACGCTCCTCCAGCGTGAGACTCACCCTCGGCTCCCCGTCATCGGACGCGCCCGGGTCGTCGGTCAGCCCGACCATCCAGGAAATCGCCGGGAATTCTTCGTCGGCGGGGTGGTCGTCGAGGGCATCGTCGATCGAGCGGCGCATACCCGCGGACGTTACTGCCGCGCGTAGGTCAGAGTTATGGCCGCCGGCCCATGAATGCGACGAAGGCTTCCGTCGGTGTCGCTGCGGCGCCAACCTCGACTGCCGCGGCGATCCCGGCAAAGTTCCGAATGTCGTCGCTCACGAACCCTTGGGCGAGGATCAACATTGAGGCCGCGAGCTCCGGGGGAAGATCCTCCGCCTGCCCGGTCGCCCGCGCGATGTCCCACGCGTGCGACGCGGTATCGACGACGTTGATCGACGCGCCGAGGCTCGCGGGCATCGGCCCCGCGCCGATGTTGACCTCACCGTCGAATCCCGCGCTCCGCCACGCGGCGAGCGTGCCATCGGCGGCCGTCCGGAATTGGCGGGCGAAGTCGGCGTCAAGCGCGATCGCGTTCACATCGGGGATCAGTGCATCGCCACGCACGCCGCATCCCACGTTCGTGACGACACCGATCGTGTGGGTCAGCAAGGCGCGCACGTCCCATTCGGTGCACGGTGTCGGCGCGGTCATCTGCTCGGGCCGTACGCCGCCGATCACCGCCGCCGCGTGATCGAAGGTCTGAGCAAGTGCGTCGAGGGTCTCCATAAACACTCCAATCGGAAAGGGCTTGCATTGTACGGATCTATGTAAGAAGATACTTACATGAATCTCCCGGCCGCGCAACCTGCTCACCTCGACACCGCCGCGCACGCACTCGCCGATCCGACCCGCCGAAGGATTCTCCGCCTCGTTCGAGACGACGAACGTTCGGCGGGCGAGCTGGCGGCGGAGTTCACCCACCTCAGTCGGCCGGCCGTCTCGCAGCATCTGCGGGTGCTCAAGCGTGCGGAGCTCGTCGCCGTGCGGCGCGACGGCAATCACCGGATGTACCGATGCCGACCGGAGGGACTCGACGATATGCGCACGTTCATCGACGAGATGTGGACCGACCGACTGGCACGCCTCAAGCGCGCCGCAGAGAACGCAGACCGACCGGCGCGTCAACCGGCCAAGAAGAAGGGAAAGCATTCATGACCGATGCAACCACCCAGCTGGAGACGATCGAACAGACCGTCCATATCGAGGCGAGTCCGGAGACGGTCTGGACGTTCTGGACCGACCCGGCACGCATCTGCCAATGGATGGGGATCGAGGCCGAGTTGGACCCCGAGACCGGTGGCCTGTTTCGCGTCGTACTGGCAGAGGGCCCCGTGATGCTCGGAGAGTTCGTCGAGCTCGACCCACCCCGTCGACTGGTGTTCACGTTCGGCTGGGAAGGTGGGGGTCCCGGTGGTCCCATGGCGCCCGGATCATCTCGGGTCGAGGTCACGCTGGAACCCGACGGGAGCAACACCGTGCTGACCCTCCGTCACGAGCTGCCGTCGACCCACGCCGCCGACCACGCGAAGGGATGGGCGTACTTCGTCGGCGAACGGCTGGTGGCCTACGCAAACGAGGTGCAGTCGTGACTCCGGCGATGCCCAGAGACCTCACGCACCTGGAGCCTGCAATTACGTCGTGAGCGAGATCACAAGCAGTGCTTGCGCGACGTGATAGGTCACGATGATCGCGAGTGGTTGCCACCTTCGTGAGCGGACGAAGCGGTCCTCGCCGATCAGCGCGTCCGATGTCATGAAGAGCAGCGCGCCGACGGCTGCGACCGGGTTGCCACACGCGACCGCGCTGCTCACCATGATCAGGATCGTGACCACGTAGGCGATGACCGGAGCGATCAACTCGGGGTGCCGTGACGCGCGGATACCGCGGACGAGTCGCATGCCCAGTACGGCCGCAATCAGCACTACCGGGATCGCGAACAACCAGGTCCCGTCGCTCGCCTGGTTCAAGCCCACGACGTACGCGATGTGCCCGAGCAGGAACGACGCGAGACCCGCTACGAACGCGTCCGAGGGCAACATCAGGAAAACATCACCCGCGAGCGACAGGACCAGCGCGATCACGAACCACGTGCGCGTGCTCGACGATGCCGGGTCGAGCGTGATCGCGGCACCGATCATCAAGACCAAGGTGAGCGGCTTGCACACGTAGATGCCGGTCCGGCGATCCCACCCGACCGAGACCCAGTTGCCGATCGCCGCGGCTCCCGCCGCGATCAACAATCCGACGGCGAGCGCGTTCATCGACGGTCTCGGGTCGCCATCGTGGCACGATAGGCCACGTGCAGATCCGCGCCCGTCTCGACCGTGCGCGCCGCGACGGCTGGGAAGTCCAACGCCGGTTCGGGGCAATCCGCGGCGGGAACCTCTCGGCCGCAATCAGTATGCGCGCATTCCTCGCGTTGTTTCCGATCGCTCTCCTCGCCATCGCGTTTGTCGGGTTCGCGGGCGGCGACGCCCACACCGTGGCACGCAACATCGCCAACGCGCTCGGGCTGGGCGACGACCTCAGCACGTCGTTGACCAAGGTGGTCCTGAGCGCGCAGCATCGGAGCGTGGAGTCCAGCATCGTCGGCGTGATCGGCCTGGTGTGGACCGGTACCGGGCTTAGCGCGGCGGTGAACGCCGCGTGGGACGACGCGTGGGACGTCAAAGGAGGCGCCTGGCGCGGCCGGACCGCGGGCGTGCTCTGGCTGCTGGGCGGGCTCGGCTTCCTCACCCTGATCGTGGGCACGGCGGTGTTGTTGCGCCAGGCGAACATCCTGTTGGAGTTCGGCATCATCGGCGGAGTCGCCGCCAACTCACTCTTCTTCTATTGGACCGCGATCGTCCTTCCGGCGCGCGACATCCCTCGGCGGGCGATGCGATTCCCGGCGATATGCGCCGGCGCCGCATTGGAGATCCTCAAGGTGATCGGCTCGACCATCGTGCCCGAGCTCGTCCTGCGCTCCTCCGCGCTGTACGGCGCGATCGGCGCGGTCTTCGCGATTCTGGTCTGGCTGCTCGTGCTGGGCCGACTGGTCGTGTACACCGCGCTCCTCGAACGCGTGCGCTGGGACGCGAGTCGGGTCACGGACTCAACCGCTGGATGACCCACGTCTCGCCGCGTCGCGTGTACACGACCCGGTCGTGCACGCGATCGGCGCCGCTCTTCCAGAACTCGATCGACGTCGGTTCGATGCGGTAGCCACCCCAATATGGCGGCAACGGCACGTCGCCGGGGTAGCGCAGCTCCGCCTCGCGTACCTGAGCCTCCAGCGTGACGCGGTCCGCGACCGGCATGCTCTGCTGCGACGCCCACGCGCCGATCTGATGGCCGCGCGGCCGGCCCGCAAAGTACGCAGCGGACTCCGTTCGAGTCACGCGCATCGCGATCCCCTCGATCCGCACCTGCGCGTCGAGCTCGGACCAGTAAACGACGGCGGCGACCGCCTCGTTCGACGCGATCTCGCGGCCCTTCCGGCTCTCGTAGTTCGTGTAGAACACGAACCCGCGAGCGTCGAGACCACGCAACAACACGACGCGCGCGGACGGATGACCGTCATTCCCCACGGTCGCCACGGTCATCGCCGCGGCGCGATCACCGGTTGCCAGCACGGCCTCGTCGTACCAATGCGAAAACTGCACGAACGGATCGGCGTCGACGGTTCGTTCGTCGGGTGCGTCGATCGGCATGTTCCTACGCTACGCGGTCATTGCTCGGTACGCTCCCCACCGATGTTGCCCTCCACCCAACACGATTCGCTCGCGATGCGCGTGCGCGCCATCTATCGCGACGCCCACTCCATGTATCGCGCGCACTTCGGGTTCATCATCGGAAGTGCCGCGCTGGTACTCGCGCCGTTCGCGATTCTCGACGGATTCGGTCTCATCGGTTCCGACACCTCGAGCACGCGGCCGTGGGTCATCGCGGCCACCATCTTCGTGGCGATCGCGACGACCGGATTGAGCAGCCTGGCCGGACTCTTCTACTCAGGCCTCCTCGACTACACCGCGGACGCCTGGAACGAAGGTGGCGCGTCTCCGAGCCACCGCTCGGTGGCGCACAAACTCCCATGGCTCCAGCTCGTCATCGCGAGCGTCATCGCATTCGTCATCGAGATCGTGGGGTTGATGACGCTGGTCCTCCCGGGTCTGGTGCTGTACACGCTCTTTGTCCTCACCGGACCAATGCTGGTGCGCGAGCGATTGACCGCCGTCGCCGCGCTCAAACGCAGCGCGGGTCTGGTCCGACGCAACCCCACGCTCGTGGTACTGGCCGTGCTCCTCCCGTCGATGGTCGAGAGCTCGATCGCCGATTTCGCCGGTCTGATCTTCGGTCATCACCTCGCGATCGAACTCGTCGCGGAGGTAGTGGTGACGTTGTTTGCCGCGTCGTTTGTCGGTGTCCTCGAAGTGATCACCGCCCAACATCTCCAACGCGCTCATCCGCCGGACCGGCCCACGACGAACTCTGCGTGACGCAGCGTGGCGTGACAAACGGTCGAGCATGGGGGAAACTGGAGATATGGGCTTTCATCACCTCGCGATCGCAACCCGTGACCTCGAAGCAACGCACGCGTTCTACACCGGCGCGATGGGCTTCACGCTCGAGCGCGTCAACGCCGCTCCCACGCCGGACAACGGCTGGGCGCGCCACGTGTTCTACGACACCGGCAACGGCGAGATGATCGCGTTCTGGGATATTCACGACGACCCGACAATCGGCGACTTCGAACCGTCGATCTCCAAAGGACTCGGTCTGCCCCAGTGGACGAACCACATCGCGTTCGACGCGCCGAGCCTCGACGACCTCGCGGCCGCGCGCCAGCGGTGGCTCGACCACGGCTTCCACGTCTACGAGATCGACCACGGTTGGTGCACGTCGATCTACACGACCGACCCCAACGGCATCATGGTCGAGTTCTGTACCACCACGGCGGTCGCCACCGACGCCGACCGCGCGAATGCCGCGCGCCTACTCACCGCGACCAAGCCCGAACTCGAAGCCGCTCCCAGTGGCACGCTCTACAGCCCCGAGGGCGCGCCCGTTTGACTCGCGGTCTCGGCCGCTCGTTACGCGATCACGCCGGCGGCGCGCAGCGCGTCGACCGCGTCGTCATCGAGACCGAGCAGGTCACGCACCACCGAATCGGTGTGCTCGCCCAGCGCGGGCCCAACTGAGCGCACCGCGCCCGGAGTTCGCGACAACTTCGGAACGATGCCGGCCATCGGCACCGCTCGTTCGAATCCGGCCGCGAGTCGCAAGATCATGTCGCGCGCGGCGATGTGCGAGTCGGCCGCGATGTCCGGCGCGGTGTTGATCAGACCGGCCGGGATCGAATATGCGTCCATCCGCTCGAGAATCTCGTCTGCGCTGAGCGTCGCGGTCCATGCCGCGACCTGCCCGTCGAGCGTCATCTGATCGGCCGCCCGTGCGGCGTGGGTCGCGTAGGGCGCGTTGAGATCGGGCCGGTCCATGGCCGCCACGAGGCGCGCGAATACGGCATCCGCATTCGCGGCGATCACTACGTCGCGGCCGTCGGCGGTCGGATACGCGTTCGAAGGCGCGACCCCGGGGAGGTAGCCACCCGTCCGACCCCGCACGACGCCCGCGAGCTCCGAGTCGGCGACGGTCGATTCCATGAGCGCGAGCACCGCCTCGTAGATCGCGACGTCGACCTCCTGACCGCGACCCGAGCCTTCCCGCTCGTGCACCGCGGCCAACGTGCCGATCACCGCGAACAGCGCAGCCAACGCGTCACCGAGTGAGATCCCGGCGCGAGCGGGTGGCCGATCGGCATCCCCGGTCGTATGGCGGATCCCGCCCATGGCCTCGCCGATCGCACCGAAGCCCGGCTCGTGGGCTCGAGGCCCGTCCTGGCCAAACCCCGACACGTGCACCAAGACGAGCGCCGGATTCGCGGCCCCCAGCACGTCGTAGCCCAGGCCCCACTTCGCGAGCGTTCCAGGCTTGAAGTTCTCGACGATCACGTCGCAATGAGCCGCGAGGTCACGCACGATCTCGCGACCGCGGTCGGTCCGCAGATCGATGGCGACCGACTGCTTGTTCCGCGCGATCGCGGGCCACCACAACGAGTGGCCCTCGACGGTCACGCCCCATCCGCGCATGGGGTCGCCCACACCCGGCGGCTCGACCTTGATCACCTCAGCACCGAGGTCGCCCATGAGCTGGCTCGCGAACGGACCGGCGATGAACGATCCGAGCTCGAGCACGCGCAGGCCGGCCAACGGTCCGGCGGAGGGCGGAGTCGCATCGTTCACAGACGCCTAGCCTGCCAAAGATGGCGCAACCATCTCCGACTCGGATCGGCCGCTACGACAACGCGTACCGCGTCGCGGTGTGGCACCGTGATCCACCGGCCGGCACCACGTGCACCCCACTCGTCCTCGATACCCAGGACCGGGCGGTATGCCACGGCTGGCTCTATGCCCACGGCGGCGAGTCGACGGTCGCCGTGGTCATGCACCCTCGCGCCGACTTCTCCCACCACTACGTGGTCCCGGGCTTGCTCGAAGCCGGGATCGCCGTGTTGGCCGTCAACAGTCGGTGGCTGAATAACGACACGACCCTGATCCACGAACAGGTGTTGCTCGACGTGGCAGCGGGTGTCGCTGCAGCCCGAGCGCGCTACGAACGCGTCGTGTTGATCGGCAACAGCGGTGGCGCGTCGCTGTTCACGTTCTACCTGCACCAAGTGCTCGCACCCGACGGTGGCCGCCTGACCCATACTTCCGCCGGAGACGCGTTCGATCTCAACCGGTTCGACCTTCCCGACGCTGATCTCATGGTGTACCTCGCGGGTCACGCCGGAGAGGGTCACTACTTGTTGCACGCGATCGATCCTTCGGTCGTCGACGAAGCCGATCCCATCTCGTGCAATCCGGATGTGGACCTTTACGATCCACGCAACGGATTCGTCGAGCCACCGGACGAGCCGCGGTACACCGCCGAGTTCCTCTCGCGCTACCGCGCCGCCCAACGGGCGCGGGTGGAACGCATCGACGCGCGGGCACGCGAACTCGTCGCCGCGAAACGCGCGGCGCGCGGCGCGTGGGCGGGCGGCGATGGCACCACTGCAGACCGGCGGGCCGCAATCGCGACGCACTTCATGTACGTGTACCGCACCGACGCCGACCCGCGCGCCGTCGATCGCTCCCTCGATCCTTCCGAACGGGACTACGGCTCGCTCTGGGGTCGTCGGCCGGACTGGATCAACTACGGCGCGGTCGGGTTCGGTCGCGTGGTCGCGCCCGAGGCGTGGCTCTCCACCTGGTCGGGGCTGTCGTCACAAGCCGAGATCGCAACCACCGGCGCCCGGATGACCCTCCCCGCATTGCAGGTGATCTACACGGGCGACAACTGCATCTATCCGTCGGACGACGCGCTGATCGCATCGTCGCTCGCGACCACCGAGCTGGAACGCGTCACCGTCGCCGGCGACCACTACGGATTTCCGGCCGACCGCGGCCGTGACCCGGCGACGCGAATCGTGGCGGATTGGATCACGGCGCGCGCGTGACCTGCCCTGCTGGCGTGCGGGTCGTGAGCGACGGGAAGAACGCACGGGCGAGGAGCGCCACCCACAGTGCACCGAGGAGCCACCCGCCAATCACGTCGGTGATCCAGTGCACGCCGAGATACACGCGCGTGAGCCCGACGACGAGCGGCACCAGCGCAGCCAGAGCCCACCCCCACCAAGGGATGGCGCGCTTGCGGAGGTGCCACCGCGCGACGAGCAACGCGCCCACGACAACCGTCGTGTTGAACGCGTGGCCCGACGGAAACGCACCATTGCCGATCACATCCAAATGGAGCGAGACCGGAGGCCGATGACGATCAACCACCGCCTTCGCAATGTCGACGATCAGTTCCGGTCCAACCATCGCGACCACGAGGAACGCTCCGGTCCAACGGTGGCGACGCAGTGTGAGCAGACCCACCCCGATCCCGCCGATGGCGATGAGCACCCAACCGCGACCGGTGGGTTGCGCAACCCGCAAGGCATCCGTCAGGCCGGTCGAACGGCGCGCCACGAACCAATCGGTGACGGCGCGGTCCGGTCCCATCGGCCCCCGCCCGCCGACGAGTCGCATGACCCAACCGACACCAACGCTCACGCCCAGCACGATCAGGACCGCGCCGACGACTCGTATCCACACGGCTTGGTGACGCACGCCGGATTCCCCATCGGCCGGCTGCACCACGTCCCTCATCGTAGAGTCGCCGCATGAAGGTCCGCATCGGCTACGGATTCGGTACTCAGCGCGGCTTCACCGCACCGCGCTACGCGGCGATGGTCGACGCGCTCGACGGGCTCGGATTCGATTCGCTGTGGCTCTCGGAACGCATCACCGCCGACGCGCCCGATCCGATCGTCGGACTGGCCGTGGCCGCCGGTCGTTCGGCGCGGCTCAAGCTCGGCACCAGTGTGCAGGTGCTTCCGGGTCGCAACCCGGCGTTGCTCGCCAAGGAGCTCGCGACCCTCGACGTGCTGTCCGACGGTCGATTCCTGCCCGCGTTCGGCCTCGGCATCGCGCATCCGGCGGAACAGCAAGCGTTCGGGATCGATCGGAAGGCGCGGGCGGCGTATTTCGAAGAGGCGCTGCCACTGCTGCGTCGATTTTGGCTCGAGGACGCCGTCGACCACGACGGCGATCGCTTCCACTACGAGGGGCTCACCGTGCGTCCAAAGCCGGTGCAGCAACCGCCCGACATCTGGCTGGGCGGCCGCGCGCCGGTCGAGCTGCGTCGGGTCGGGCGCCTGGCCGACGGTTGGCTCGCATCGTTCTCGATGCCCGCCGAGTGCGCGGAAGGTCGATGCTCGATCGAAGCCACCGCGGCCGAGCACGGCCGGTCGATCGATCCGGAACACTTCGGCGCGATGATCCTCTACGCGCCGGACGAACTCCCCGAGCCGGTGCGCGCGCTCATCGCGGGTCGTTCGCCTGAAGTCGATCCTCGTGATCTCGTCCCGAGCAACCTCGACGCATTGGAACGTCGGATCACCGAGTACGTAGACGTTGGAATCTCCAAGCTTGTGTTGGTCCCACTCCACGACCCCGTCGATTGGGCGACGGAGCTGGAACCGATCGCCCGACGCGTCCACCCGCTCCAGACCTGACAACTCATGGAGACGCGGGGGTGACGGGCGGATGCCCAATCTGATCCTCGTCGCCGGTGACGAACGGCGAACGGGCCAGACGAATCACACCGAGCAGCATCACCACCACCGCCGCAGCAACGATCGCGTGTTGCAGGACTCCGTGCGCCTTCAGGTGCTCCTCGAAGATGTAGATCCCGAGGAATGACGACAGGATCGGATTGGTGACGGCGAGCGCGGGCAACGAGGCCGCCAAGTGGCCCGCGTTGAAGGCGCTCTGGTTCAGCACAAGCCCCGTAATCGAGAACACCGCGAGCGCGTAGACCGGCCATCGCATGAAGAGCGTCGCGACGCTGTGGTGCCCGAGGATGTCGACCACCTGTTTCGTGAGGGCGGCGGTGCACGCGTAGCACGCGCCCGTCGCGACCGCGAGGCCGAGTGCGCGGTTGTGCGGCTGCACCCCGCGGGTGATCAACACCATCAACACCATGATCGAGATGCAGAACCCGAAGCCGAAGAACCACTCCCAACCCGTCGCGCTCCCGGACCTCCCGATGGGTTCACCGACCCCGAGGAACACCGCGATTCCGCCGGCGACCGCCGCGGCCGCGAACCACTCCGAACGGCCCGGGCGTGACGCTCTTCCGATGGCGGACAATGGCAGGGCAAACAACAGGCCGCTCACCAACAACGTTTGGACGAGGACGATCGAGCCCACCGATAGCGCCAAAGCTTCGAGGAAGTATGCGCCGATGTCGAGGGTGATACCGAACAACCACATCGGATGCTTGATGAGTTCGATGATGAGACTCGGTCGGAGTGACATGTGTTCCGGCGCGGCGGCCGCAACCTTGTGCTGGAAGACCGACGCGATCGCGTAACAAAGGCCCGCGCTGAGCGCGAAGATGACCGCCATCGGTTACGCCGCGACAGGATCCGGGATGAGGATCCCGTGTTCGCCCACCGGCCCCACGCGCAAGCCGCGTCCACGCAGCTCGTCGGCCAGGATCGGCAGTGCCTCGAGCGCGGAGTACCAACACTCGGGTGCCGACGTGCAGTCCGAATCGTGCAACAGCACCGTCCCGCCGTCGACGTAACCGTGCAACACGTCGGCCACGACCGATCTTGGTGTTGCCTCGGCCCGCCAATCGCGGCCCCACGCCGTCCACAACACACTGCGCAGCCCGGCCCGACGCGCGCCGCGAACGCCGCCGAGCGACAACGTTCCGTAGGGCGGTCGGAACCACACTGGTTCGACACCCGACGCAGACGCGACCGCGTCGCGCGCACGGCTGATGTCGTCCGCGACCGCGCGAGGCGACAAGCGGAGCTGCGACCTATGGGTGTCGCCGTGGACGCCGATCTCGTGGCCCGCGGCGGCAACTTCGGCCGCGAGGCTGGGCGCGCGCCGCGCCATGTCGCCCAACATGAAGAAGGTCGCGTGCACGTCGAGGGCGTCGAGCACCCGAAGAAAGTGCGGCGTCGAGGTGGGATCCGGACCATCGTCGAACGTCAACGCGACGTGGCCACGAAGTCCCACACCGGCGAGGCGGGGAGAGATCCGTCGTCCGACGCTCGAGAGCGCGACCAACGACGGAGCGACGTGCGCGGCAACCCCGACCGTGCCGACCACACCCAGTCCCACGCCGACGACGACCGCCGGGCGCACGGTCACCGGAGCTCGGAGAGTGGTGACGACCGGAGGCTCTCGGCGGCCAGCTGGTGTTGGATCTCTGCGAGCGCGATCCGCGTTGCGTCTGGTGTCGCGCCTCGCCCGTCGAGGACGTACACCGCTCGATCCCGCAAGGACTTCGGGAGGTTCGCCGGGCGAATGAGATAGTCGGGGAGCACGAGCCGCTGACCCCTGCGCCGGGCAAAGATCTGGTCGAACGCGTCGAACCGGCGGCCCGGGACGAACTCGAGCACCTTGGCACCCGTGACATTCTTCGTAATCGCGTCCGTCGACGTCACGACGTCGGTCTCGGCCCGCAACGGTCGGAACGGCCGACCTTGGCCCCAACCGCCGTTGCCGAGATCGACCCGTCGATCCACCAGCGCCTGCATTGCCGAACCGTCGACCGTTTGGACCGTCTGACCATCGACGATCGCAGTGACGTTCATCTGGTCGAGCATGCGCCGAATCGCCGGCTGCTCCACCTCGGCCTTCGACAAACGCACACCGAGGAACACTTTGTCGTGGGCCGAGCGCGGTGGTGCGGCCACGCCCACACCAAAGGCCGCGATGCCCTGGGCGCCAAGGGTGAGCATTCCGTAAACCGCGAGCGTGCAAAAGGTCGCCACCCGCACGCGGTGCGGGAGCTTCGGCATCTGGACCGGGTTCTCGACGCCGTCACGCCCGCGACGCGTGGCCTCACCGAGCACGTCGTCGGTGGCATCACCCGCGAACAGCGCGTGGGCACGCGCGATCTGCTCTTGGCGCGGCGCACTCGGCCGACTCAACACCGTCAAGGCGTCGGCCAGCTCGGCACCGTCGCGTGCGTACCGGGTGACTCCGAGCTGCGACATCCCCTCGGCGTTGTCCTTACCGTGACCCGCGATCGGCAAGAACGTGACCACCGGAAGCCCGACCGCAAACGCCTCATTTGCGGTAAGTCCGCCGGCGTTTTCCACCATGACGTCGCACGCGGCCATGAGTCGCGGCATGTCGTTGGTCCAGCCGAGGATCGAGCCGCGCCCGCGCGCTTCGAGCTCGACCTTGAGTTTCTCGTCACGCGCGCACACGACGACGGGATGGAAATCTCCGGCCGCGCAGATCGCGTCGAAGGTGCCGGTGATATCGCCGACGCCCCATGATCCGGCCACGACCAACACCGCACGTTCGCTGTCGGTGAGACCGAACTCGGCACGCGCCTCGCTGCGCCCCGCGCCGACTGCGGTACGGAACCGATCCGCGACCAAAGGACCAGGAGCGCGAGCGTCTTCGCCGCCGCGGGTCCGCGCGGTGGCGGCCGCGAACTCACTCGTCGCGAGATGCACGTCCACGTGCGGATGCACCCACAGCGGATGCACCGCGAAATCGGTGAGGTACGTGATGACGGGAACCTTGAGCCATCGCTTCTTGCGCATGTTCCCGAGTACGAGCGACGACAGGGGATACGTGGACACCACGACATCCGCGTCCGTCTCGGTGATGGCCCGGCGCAGACGCTTGCCGGCGACGAACGTATCGAGGCGAACGATGAATCCCCAGGTGGAGGGGAGCTTGTACCAAAGCCGGTACGTGAGCTCGTAGCTCCACGGCGCGACCCGGAGCTGCACCAGGTAGCTCCACTTGATGAACCACCCAATGCCGAACGGGCAGCAGTGGAGGAAGTCCACGATGCGGACGGTGTGGCCCTGGGCTTCGAGGCGCTTGCGGAGCTCGTGCGCCGCGCCGTCGTGGCCCGCGCCCATCGACGCCGAAACGATCAGAATCCGCCGAGCCATGGAAAGCTGAGCGTACTGCGAGAAGGCTGAGAACGCCTGGTTTTGAGGGCGAGCGCGAGAGAGGGAGCCCGCCGCTACCAGCCGAGGATCGCGCCGGCAATCATCCCCAGGATGAGCAGGCCACCGGCGCGGCGGGTCAGCAGGAACGAATGCGGGGCGAACCACAGCGGCCAGACCGGATTCGGCATGGGCGATTCAGCCGGTTTGGGCGACCCGTAAACCTTCCACACCCTGGCCAGCAGCGGGAGCGACGCGAACACGAGCAGCGTGCCGATCGGGAGTATCCGGGCGACGACCAGACCCGCGACGAGCGCGTAGAACACCACGAACATGCCGCGGGTCACCTGACGTGCGGGACCGTCACCGAGGATCACCGGCAGCGTGCGCGTGCCCGCGGGTCCGTCCCACGGTGCCTTGTCGATGTGCTTGCCCATCAGGACCGTCGTGCACAACACCGCGTACGGCAACGACGCAAGGAGAACCGCGCCGGGGATGGTTCCCGTGGCCGCGTAGTACACGCCGCCGACCATGAGCGGACCCCACACCGCGACGACCGTCGGCTCACCGAGGCCATGCTTCTTCAAGCGAATCGGCGGCGCGGTGTACGCGGCCGACAGCGCGAAGCCGCCGAGCGCGAAGCCGATGATCGCGGGACCGCGTGCCACGGTGAGAGAAATCATGATGCCGAGGCACATCACGTTCACGATGAGCGCGTACATCGCGAGCCGGCCACGGGTGACCACACCGGAGATCACCGGGTGCGGCGAGTAGAGGTTGCGCGGGTAATCCTTGGTGTCGGTACCGACTTCGAGGTCGAACAGGTCGTTCATGATGTTGTTCGCCATATGTGCGAGCACGAGGCCGACCGCGGCAACGACGAAGTACACCCAGTTCACGCTCGCATCACGGAAGACCGCGAGCAGACCGCCCAGCCCCGCGGCCACGAGCGTCATCGGCAGCACGCCCGCGCGCGTGAGCCACAACCACTTGGACACCGGATCCAGCGTGCCCTTCGGCGGGTTGGTGGTGGCCAGGACGTACAGCCACTTCTTCGGGAGGCTCTCCCGCTGGCCAACCACGGCGTCAGTCATGCCATCGAGGCTACACACGTCACTTTTGGTCGGCCACCCTGGCGCGGAACTGTCGTACAAGGTGTTCACTTCTTCTGCAACGATCCGGCCGACCGCGAGACAACACGCGGAACGATCGTCAGAACGGCGGGCAGACCGCGCCGAGGAGGCACCCGATGGAAATGGTGAAGATCGCAACCTGGAGTGAGATTCCGGACCGCGAACCGGTGGGCGTCATGCTCGAAGGGATCGACCTCGTCATCGTTCGCCAAGGCGACGAGCACTCAGTGCTCTACGGACGCTGTCTTCACCGCGGCGCGCTGCTCGCCGACGGCCACATTCAAGGTGAAGACTTGATCTGCGGCGTGCACGGGTGGGACTACCGCATCGAGAGCGGTGTGAGTGCGTACAACAACGCCGAGGCGCTCGAGAAGTTCACCAGCGCGGTCGCGGGCGACGACCTGCTCGTCGACCGCACCGAGGTATTGCATTTCTCGATGCGCCACCCGCAACCGTTCGATGCCGACGTGTACCAGGGTTACTACCAAGACCCGCACATGGTGCCCGAGGAGCCGTTCGTCGCGTACATCCACGAACTCGCCGCGAACGGTCTCACCAAGACCGGCCATCATGGTCCTCTCGGCGCAATGGGCGTGCCGCGTGACGACCTCCCGAAGTGGGATCACATCCAATTCGTCACCGCGCAGTTGGCGCGCCTCCCCAAGCTCGACGAGGAGCCCGTCGGCACCGACGTCTGTATCGGCCCGAACGCCGACAAGCCGTTGTGGCTCGACATCCCACTGTTCGTCTCCGACATGAGCTTTGGCGCGTTGTCGCAAGAGGCGAAGACCGCGCTCGCGCGTGGCGCGGAACTCGCGGGCACCGGCATCTGCTCGGGCGAGGGCGGCATGTTGCCCGAGGAGCAGGCCGAGAACAGTCGGTACTTCTATGAGCTCGCGTCGGCGCGGTTCGGGTGGAACATCGACGTGCTCAAGAAGGTGCAGGCGTTCCACTTCAAGGGTGGCCAGGGCGCGAAGACGGGCACTGGTGGCCACCTGCCCGGCGACAAGGTCGTGGGCAGGATCGCGTCGGTCCGCAACCTTCCGGAAGGCACCGCGGCCATCTCCCCCGCACGCTTTCCGGACTGGAGGTCGATCGACGATTTCCGACGCTTCGCCGACGTCGTGCGTGAGGAGTCCGGCGGGATCCCGATCGGGTTCAAGCTCTCCGCGCAGCACATCGAGGAAGACCTCGACGCCGCGTTGGCCATCGGAGTCGACTACGTGATCCTCGACGGTCGCGGCGGCGGTACCGGCGCGGCACCCTTGTTGTTCCGCGACAACATCAGCGTGCCGACCATCCCCGCGTTAGCGCGAGCACGGCGCCACCTCGACCGTCGGAACCGGCGCGACATCACGCTCGTTGCGACCGGTGGGCTCCGTCACGCACCGGACTTCGCAAAGGCACTTGCCTTGGGTGCCGACGCGGTCGCAGTCGCGAACTCCGCGATCCAAGCGATCGGCTGTCTCGGGATGCGGGCATGCAACACGAACAACTGTCCCGTCGGCATCGCCACCCAGAAGCCCCACTTGCGCGCCCGGCTGCCGGTGGACGAAGCCGCCGAACGATTGAATCGATTCCTGCGCGCGACCGTCGAGCTGATGCAGATCCTTGCCCGCGCGTGCGGGCACGACCACGTCCGCGAGTTCTCCGCCGACGATCTCACCACGTTCGACCGCGACATGGCGCACCTCACCGGCATTGCCTACGGCGGAGTCGCGCTCTGATGGTCGCAACCCAGATGACACAGGACCCCAACGGATCCGTCTGGCACAAGGTGGCAGAGCTCGACGATGTCCCCGACGGGCGCGTACGGACGGTACTGGCCGGGAAGCATTCGATCGCGCTCACGCGCGTCGGCGACCAGTACGGCGCGCTCGACAACCACTGTCCGCACCAAGGCGGTCCCCTCGGTGAAGGGTCTATCGAGAAGGGCCTGTTGCGGTGTCCGTGGCACGGGTACGACTACGACCCGCTCACCGGAACGCCGCCGTCGGGCTTCTCCGATGCACCGAAGTGCTTCCCGCTCGAGGTGCGCGCCGACGGCATCTACGTCGCGGTTGCTGTCGATGCGCCCCACGAACGCACCGTCTCGGACGTGATGGTCGAGACCATGGTCGAGTGGGGCGTCACCCATGTGTTCGGCATGGTCGGCCATTCCAACCTCGGATTCGCCGACGCAATGCGGCGCCAAGAGGTGGCCGGCAATCTCACGTTCGTCGGTATCCGCCACGAAGGTGCGGCCGCGTTTGCGGCGTCGGCGTACGGCAAGCTCACCGGCCGTCCCGCGGCGTGTTTCGCGATCGCCGGTCCGGGCTCCACCAACCTGCTCACCGGTTTGTACGACGCCAAGGTCGACCGCGCGCCAGTGCTCGCGATCTCCGGCCAAGTGCCGTCGAAGGTGCTGGGCCGCGGCGCCTTCCAAGACGTCGATCTCAACGCCGCGTTCGCCGCGGTGGCCAGCTACTCCAAGACCGTGCTCCCAAACTCGGACCACGCAGAGCTCATGACGCTGGCGTTGAAGCACGCGACGGTGCAGCGCGACGTCGCCCATCTCGTCTTCCCCGACGAAGTCCAGGAGAAGGTAGTGGGCGACGCGCCGCTGGCGTCGTCACCCGTCGGCCGAATCGGCGATGCGCGCATCGCGCCGCCTGACGCCGCGTTGGACGACGCGTTGGCGTTGATCGAAGGTGCCCGGCGGCCGGTCATCGTCGTGGGTCACGGCGTCCGCTTCGAGATGGACGCGGTGATGGAGCTGGCGGAGACGCTGCACGCGCCCGTGCTCACCACGTTCAAGGCGAAGGGCCAGGTCTCGGACCACCATCCGCTCGGCGCCGGAGTACTCGGGCGAAGCGGCACGCCCGTCGCCAGCTGGCTCATGAACGAGTCGGACCTCTTGATCGTGCTGGGCGCGTCGTTCTCGAACCACACGGGGATCGCGTCGTACAAGCCGATCGTGCAGGTTGACTTCGACCCGATGGCGCTGGGTCGGTTCCATCCCGTGACGGTTCCCGTCCAGGGTCACGCGGGCGTGACCGCGCGGCTGATGGTCGAGCGGCTCGCGCCCGGTGGCGACCGGGCGGACCAACGTCCCGACGTGGCCGCGCGTTGGGCGATCTGGCGCGCCGAGAAGGCGCGGCGCGTGCTCGACGATCGCGGCGAGGGCGTCTCTTCCGCCGCGGTGTTCGACGCGATGAACCGTCACGTACCGAATGACGCGGTCATCACCGTCGACGTCGGGAACCAGGCGTACTCATTCGGCCGCTACTTCGAATGTCACGAACAGTCGATCCTGATGTCGGGGTACCTCGGCTCCATCGGCTTCGGTTATCCCGCGGCCATGGGGGCATGGGCCGCCGTCGGCGACACCCGCAAGATCGTCGCGGTCACCGGCGACGGCGGCTTCGGTCAGTACCTCGCGGAGATCACGACCGCGGTGAAATACCACATGCCGATCACGCACGTGCTGCTCGATAACGCCTCCCTGGGCAAGATCACCAAAGAACAACGCGCCGCCGAATACGAGGTGTGGCAAACGTCGTTACACAATCCCGACTTCGCGGCATACGCGGAGCTGTGCGGTGCGATGGGGATCCGAGTCGACGCGGCTTCCGAACTCGACGATGCATTGGACCGCGCCATCACGCACGACGGCCCGGCGCTCGTCGCCGTCCAAGCCGATGCCGAGCTCGTGTAGCACCGTTCAACCTCGGGGCGCGTAGGCGTCGACTTCGATCTCGACGAGATGGTTCGGGTCGATCAGGCGGGACACCTCGACCATCGTCGCGACGGGCCTCACGTCGGCGAAGAACTCGCCGTGCACCCTCCCGATCAACTCCGAGTCGGCGATGTTCCGCACGAACATGCGCGTGCGCACGACATCGGTCATGGCCGCACCGGCTCGGCTGAGCGCGTCGGCGACGAGCTCCAACGCGACGCGCGTCTGTGCGGCGGCATCGCCGATGCCGATGACCACGCCGTCGACCGTCGCGGTGGTCCCGGCGACGTGCACGTGGTCACCCGCGCGGACCGCGCGGCAGTAGCCGACGGTCGCCTCCCACAGATTGTCGCTCCCGAATCGCTCGATCTCGGTCATGACCCGAACCTAGATCCACCGACACCGCCACCCGTCGCCCTTTGCGCAGGTGCTTTCAGCCCTCGTTCGACGCCCGCCAGGTATCGACAGCCTCGCGGAAGCAGGCCGCGGCGACGAGCAGCGCGGCGCCCGGATCAGCCCACCAGAGTCCGGCCGCGGCGTTGAGCACGAGCGCGGTGAGAATGCCGGTTGCGAGACAGCCGTCGAGGAACGTCATCGACGCTTCGGCGCGGAGAGGCGCGCTATTCGACGCGAGCGCCATCACGCGCTTGACCCGCGCGAGCCCGAACATCACGCTCGCGGTAACCACGAGGTACGCGATTCCGAAGGGCGACGACTCCGCTTTCGCTCCCGTCGCAATCGAGTACGTGCTGGCGACGAGCAGATAGACACCGAGCACCACGAACGAGGCCGCGACGAGACGCAGCGCGCGCAGCGATCGCCGATCGGCGTGGTGGTCCTTGATGTACCAGATCGCGACCACCGACGCGAAGACCTCCACGATCGAGTCGAGTCCGAACGCGACGAGCGCGAGCGAACCGGCCGCGACCCCCAACCCGATCGTGACGAAGACCTCCATGAGGTTCCACGCAATGGTCCAGAGCTGCAGCCGGCGGCCGCGCGCGAGTAGCGCATCGTGGTCGTCGCTGAGGTCGGTCACCTCGCGAGTCTCGCCGCTGCGACGCGCGCCGGTTCAGTCGAGTGGGGCGATGCGATGCCCATCGATCCCCGCGGCCCTGACGACGCCTCCCACGACATCGAGCCTCGCTCGCGCCACGAGCGTCGGAATGTCCATCATGGACCGGGCGAACGCCTCGAGCACGACGACGGTCGCGGGATCAGTGATGCGGCCATCGGCGTCCGACTTCGATTTCGGTGCATCGACGCCGAGACTCGCGACGATGTGCGCGCCCTGCCACGTGAGGGTCTGCACGAGTGCACGTCGCGCGTGGTGACCACCCGACGTACCTACACTCACGAGCCCGACCGGCTTCGTGTACAACTCGCCCGAGCCGACGATCCAGTCCAGCGCGTTCTTCACCACACCCGCGAGTGAGCCCGCGTACTCCGGTGACGCTATGACCACGGCCTTGACCCGGGCAATCCGTGCTCGCCAATCGTCGACGATCTCGCCCGCGTCGTCGACGTGATCCGGGTTGAACGGCGGGATGCGCGCAAGGAGGTCGTACTCGTCGACCGTGGCACCCGCGTCTCGCATGACCGCGTGCACCACGTCGAGCGCAGCCCGATTCGACGACCGCGCCTGCAAGCTCCTACACACACTCAAGACGTGAGCCACGATGCGCTACCGACTACCGGCGAGCCGTTGAGCGAACGGTGCTTCCGTCTCATTCACCGATCGTCGGATCAGCGTCGAGATCGACCAACGAGGATCGGAACGGAGCGCGGTCTCGATGCGCTTCTCGACCTCCTTCCGATCGGCGGCCGGGACGACCACAATCGTCCGCATCCGCGACGGAACCGATTCGTCGTCGAGCGCGTTGTTGTGCGGCCAGCGACACGGTCCGTCGTTCTCCCAATGACCGCAGAGCGCCGTCGTGACGGCACCACCCAGCGCACGCGGATCCTCTCCCTCGCGCAACGTGAGCTCCACCTCGAACACCATCGCCTCGTCCACCATCAGGACGAGACGAACTGTCGGTACGCAGTCCACGCCGGATCGGTTTTGGCACTGATCTGAACTTCGTGGCCGACGACGAGTTCGTGAATCCTCGTATCAAAGTCCGCGATCCAATCCGGCGTGGGTGTGTAGAGAAGGAATTCGCGCATTGACTGCGTCGTGATCACACCAACGAGCGCGGCATGATCGACGATCGCCGTCAAGATCAGCTCTTCAATCGCCGCCAACTCATCCAGCTCCTCCGCGCTCGGCAGTCCACGATCGTCGGGATCGTTGAGCGGGACTGCAACCCCGACCCGGATCGCATACCGCGTGCGATCGTTCGCGTCTCCAATCGCAATGTTGAACCGTGTGTACATCGGATGACCATCGTGGACGCCCTCGTAGACGTGCCACGCGGATTCGACAGCTGCCTGCATCACTGTCTGGGGGTTCCGCCTCCGAAACATGGAAGAATACTGGCATCAGAACCGCTGGGTCGATGCCGATCGAGCCGCGCGAGTTTCTCGGCTGGCGGTTCTCACAAGGAATGCCAGCCGAGGAGCTACGTCAGAGCGCCCGAGCGAGCACATAGAGACGGTCGCCTTGATGCTCATGTTCGAGGGGCGCGCGATCGTGAACGGCTTCGACGAGCAACGACGCGCCCAGGCAGTACTGCTCCAGCTCCGTGGCCGCGTAACGGGTGGCTCGTATCTCAGGCGCAGGCTGAAACTCACCCTCACCCGCGTGCACTGCAAGCAGTAGGACACCTCCGGGCGCGAGCACGCGTCGGAACTCCTCCATGACGGCGCACAGCTCGGATCGTGGCAGATGCTGCAACACGTAGAAGACCACGATCCCGGCAATCGAGCCCGTACGCATCGCGAGATATCGAATGTCCGACGCGGCCAACGGCAGATTTGGCATCCGCCTTCGGGCTACTGCGAGCATTGCTGGTGCGAAGTCGATGCCGACGCAATCAACGCCGCGCTCCACGAGGTACTCGGAAAGCTGCGCTGGTCCACAACCGAGGTCGAGCACCAATCCGCGACCGGCGCAACGATCGGCGATGACATCCAGCAGCACGCGATCCAGCTCGAGCTCCGCGAGATCGTCACCGAACTTTGCCGCGTAGTCCTTCGCGGCCAATTCATAGGCCGTCCGGATCGTCTGAGGGTCGAACCCCTGCCCGGCCACGCCATGAGAT
>JANYLF010000069.1 GCA_025357995.1 Acidimicrobiia bacterium
CCGATTGAGGGTGTCGACGTGTACGACCGTTGGCTCGAACCCGGCGACCTCGTCACTCTCGACGGCCGCGTAGGTGAGGATGATGACCCGGTGCCCGGGGGCGGCGAGATGCGCCGCGGCCCCGTTGAGACAGATCTCCCCGTCGGAGCCCTCGATCGCGTAGGTCGTGAACCGAGCACCAGTATCGATGTTGAGCACGTGGACCTGTTCGTTCACGGCGATGTCGGCGACCTTGAGCAGGGCGGGGTCGATCGAGACCGAGCCCACATAGTCGAGATCCGCACCGGTGACCGTGGCCCGATGAATCTTCGAACGCAACATGGTGCGCAACATCAGTGTCAACCTCCCGGTAGGCGCCACGCTGGTCGCCTCCGCAGGACACAACGATACCGAATCGGGCTAGTGGAAGGAACCGCCGCCGCGGTCTTCGCGGTTGGCGGCCATCACGCCGTAGCCCAACACAATGGGTATGGGGAGCACCACGATGCCGACAACGAGGCCCACGACCGCGATTGTCGACAGCGTTCCCGAGAAGCCGGTGACAATCTCTATGCCGAATACCACGATCGCCACGAGCAATCCGAGATAGCCGATCCGCTTCGCCAGCTTCACTTGGCGGGTGATGCGCTCCCGGCGGATGAGTACCGGGTCGGAGGCCGCGTCGGATTCCACGAGGACGACTCTACGTAGGATGCGCGCCGTGTTCCCGCTCGAGTTCGGTCCGAACGTCACGCACGTGATGGCGGTGGTGAACCTCTCGCCGGAATCTCGGGTCACCCACTCGGTGGTTGGGTCGCCCGCCGAAGCACTCGAACGGGCGCGTGCATATCGCGAGCTCGGCGCGTCGATCATCGACCTCGGCGCACAGTCGAGTCACTTCGAGAATGCTGCGCTGGCTCCGGAGGTGGAGATCGAGCGCCTGCTGCCCGCGCTCGGTCTGCTCGTCGACGACGGGTTCGTCGTGTCGGTCGACACCTGGAAGCCGGTCGTCGCCGCAGCCGCGGTCGCCGCGGGTGCCGCGATCGTGAACGACACCGGAGGACTGAAAGATCCCGCGATGGTTGCACTCGTACGCGACGCGGGCGTCGGCGCCGTCGCAATGCATATCGAAGGGGAGAACCCGCTCGAAGTCGGGTACCGCGCGCTCGAGGACGGCCGTCCGGAGCTCGTCGCCGACGGCCTACGCACGCGGGTCGCGGCGCTGCGCGGCGCGGGCGTCACGGGCATGCTGCTCGTGGATCCCGGCCTGTCGATCAACTACCGCAGCGATTACGAGGCGTACGGCCGGCTGCAACTTGCGACGATCCGTGCGATGGATGCGCTGCACACGATTGGCGAGCCGGTGCTGATTCCGGTGCCGCGCAAGGCGATCATCCATCGGATGCTCGCGTACCTCACGCTGTCGATTGAGTACGGCGCCGACGTTCTGCGCGTGCACGACGTGGACGCCGCGTGCGACCTCGTCCCACTCCTCGGCCGGGAACTTGGCCGCGGCAGCTAGATGTTCGTGAGGCGGCGATTGGTGGCGTCGAGGACGGCGCGCACGATTGCTTCGTTCTCTTGGTGTTCACGCACGATCGCGGAACCGGAGACCATCTGCTCCGCCGGCGGCATGACGAACACCACGGTGACGATCGCTACGTCGTGAATACCGACGCGTTCGATCTGCGCGCTGTCGATATCGAGACACTCGGCGGCCTTCTGCAGTTGGCGAAGCGCGTCGATCGTCGCGACCGCGATGAGTCGGTGACGCGCCGTCGACGCGATCGAACCCTCGGAGAAGCCGACCGCTTCCTCGTCGCCGCGGGCGAGTGTGACGCGAACGAGGCTGCGTAACCCGCTGACCTCGGACGTGACGTTCGCGAGCACCGCACGGTTGAGTTCGATGGGCGCCGTGGGCTCCACGTCGTGGTGGCCGTCGCCGTTGAGTTGCACGACGGACACGATGCGCCGGTCGAGCTCGATGCCGAAGCTAGCGAGGGCAACGGACTGGACGTCGCGCACGACCTGTTTGGCGTGCTTGGCCCCGTTGGCGAGGATGTGCACCTCGGTCGGGCGGCCGATGTCGTCGGTCACGACTCGGGCCGCGGAGACCTCGGGAAGGCGGCACAGCTCGCGTTCCAGCTCCAGAACTTCGTCGTCCGCTCCGGGTTCGTCCGGGCCGGGGGTTTCGAGGGTTTCGTCCACGGTGTACTCCATCGTCCGATCGAGCCTACGGCGGGTCTTGCCACGGTTGGTGGTTTTCCCGCCGGGTTATTGCTTCCGAGCGTGTTGTCTGTGAGACTCCTGTGGCCAATGATGCGTTTGTTCGAAATGACCCGGTCGCCAAAATCCGTGACCGGGGGCTCCCTACAGTCCGATCCGGAGGATGCCGAATCCCCTGGAGACGGGCCCAGGAAGCGAAGCCCCAGGAATCAGAGGAGGTATCTCCGAATCGGATGAAGACGGCAAGGCCTCGGTGCGGTTGGGACTGAAGAGTCCCTCGAGCGAAGCGTTGCCCTCTGGAAGCACCACAGCGGACAGCCAGAGAGGACCATCGAAAAGAAGGTGATCTCTCATGCGGAAGATCTATGTCCGTACCGCCCTGCTCATGTCCAGTGCGGCTGCACTGCTGCTTGCCGGCGGTGCACTGAAGTGGAAGTAGTCAAGGCGTAGTTGTGCTGAGGCCTTGCCGCCTTCATCCGGTCGTTCGGGGAAATCTCATGAACACCCAACGGGAGACGAGCGTCACTGCGTACTGCGTCGGGCTGGCCGCGTTGGCGGCGGCGGTCGGCGTGTTCCTCAGTGTGCGCGGACCGTGGCCGTTGGTCGCGCCGCTCGTCACGCTTGCGTTGCTCCATGTGTTCGCGGAGAACCAGATCACTGACCTCACCGCCGACATGGCGTCGGGGGCGGGCGTGATGTTGTGCACCGCGGCGATGGTCGTGTTCCGCACCGACCAGAGCGCGATCGGCGTATGGCTCGTCGCGATCGCAGGAGGCCTTTACTACCCGCACCTTCGGCATTGGCAGTGGCGCAAATTGTTGTTCAACTGCGCGATGTTTCCGCTTGCCGCGGTGCCGTCGGCCGCGATGTTCTGGACGATCACCGGTGGCGGGAAAGCCTCGCCCGGTCTGCTGTTGGCCGCCGCGCTCCCCGCGGCACTCGTGTACTCGGTCGTCAACGTGGTGCTCGTCTGCGTGGTCGTCACCCTCGACACCGGACAGCGACTGCGCGACGTGATCTCGGTCGGCAGCAGGGAATACCTCGTCTATTACCCGTTTGCGCTGATGGGTGTGTTCCTCGGGCTGCTCTACCTCGACTACGAGTTGGCGCTGGTCCCGCTGTTCCTCGTGCCGATCCTCGTTGCCCGCCAGGCGTTCTCTTCGTACCTCGCGTTGAAGCGGTCGCACGAGGCCACGGTTCGGATTCTCGTGGGGGCGCTGGAGGCGAAGGACCCCTACACCGCCGGCCATGCGGAGCGAGTCGCCGAGTACGCGCAGTACATCGGCCTCGAACTCGGTATCCCCGCCAACCGGTTGGAACGGTTGCGGTTGGCCGCGCTCATGCACGACGTCGGCAAGTTGGTGGTGCCGAACCACTTGCTGAACAAGCCGGGCAAGCTCACGGCCGAAGAGTTCGACATCGTGCGCAAGCACGAAGACGTCTCGGTGGAGATCCTGACGCGGATCGACTTTCTCGCGCCGGTCGCCCCGAGCGCGACGAGCGAGGCCGCGCACTTCTCACCAGTGGCCGACGATCGGGGTCAACCGGTCGAGCCGCACATCGTCGCAGTGGCCGACGCGTACGACGCGATGACGTCGACGCGTTCGTACCGTCGTGCGCTCAGTCAAGACATCGCGTTCGCGGAGTTGCGCAAGAACTCGGGTCGACAGTTCCACCCGCGCGTGGTGGACGCATTGATCTCGTCGCTGCGCCGCCGCGGTGAAGTGCATGGTGCCGGTCATGAGTTGTACGTGCATCACGTGAGCGCGCCGAGCGGAAACTTGGGGTCGGCCGGGCTCGGGGACCTCTTGCCCGATACCGCTCCGAATGCCTCGGCCGACACGGTGGCAGGACCGACGGTGCGCTCATGAGGACGTCGGTACGGGTCTGTGTCGTCGTCGCGCTGAGCCTGCTGGGCGCGGCCGTGGCAGAGTCGGTGAACCCGGGAGGTTCGACGACCGCGTTGGTGCTCCTGGCCGGTGCAGTGGCGCTCGGAGAACTCGTCGTGCTGCGCCCTCCACACCGCGCGCCGCTTCCCTTGGCGTACGCGTTCATGTTGGTGTTGGTACGCGCCGAGTCGCCCTTCGAATGTTTCGTCGCGATCGCGGCAGCCGAACTCCTCGTGGTGCCGCTGCGGAACGGCGCATGGGCGGATCGAGCGACACAGAGCGGCGAACACTTTGTCGCCGGGATGGCTGCGCTCGGCGTCTATCGAATCGCGATCACCGTCGACGCACTCACGCCGACGCCACGCATGTTGATCGCGCTCGCCCTCGCCGGTGTCGCCGCGATACTCGTGCACGAGGCGTTCGCGTACGCGCGAGCGCGCCGGATCCCGCCGTTCGGCGGTGCCGACCTCGCTTTGGTTGCGTCGGGGATGCTCATGGCGATCGGATTTCGCGGCGTCGAGGCCCGGGAGAGTGTGGGGCTCTGGAGCGTGGTGCTGTTCTCGATCCCGCTGCTCGCGGCCTGGTACTCGTTCGAACGACTTGCCGTGATCAGCCGAACTTCGCAACAAACGATCGAGGCGTTGTCCGTCGTCCCCGAGTTGGCCGGGCTCGCGCCGGCCGGGCACGCGGCACGCGTCGCGACGTTGTCTGTGCAAGTCGGTGACGCGATGGGGCTTCGACGGCGGGAGCTCGACGACCTCCGAGCGGCCGCGTTGTTGCACCACCTCGGCCACTTGTGCCTCGACGCGGAAGAAGTGCGCGACCGACCCGTCGAGCCGGCCGAGGTCGCCGACAAAGGCGCGGAGATCTTGCGTCAAACCGATCTCGCAAACGCGGGTGACCTGCTCGCGAACGATGGTGTGCCGGTCGGCGGTCAGATCTTGCGCGCGGTGAGCGCATTCGACGATCTGCTCGATCGCGATCTCAGCGTGCGCGCCGCGATGGATGCGCTGTACTCCGGGCCCGGGTTCCTCTACGACTCGCGAGTCCTGGACGCGCTGGACCGCGTGGTGGGCGCGGGCGTGGCGACCACCCTCGTGTCCGCCGGCTGAGACTCGTTGAGATCGATGACCGCCTCGCGTTCGAGCGCGGGGAGATCCACATAGCGCTTGGGAATCCGCGTGGGGCGTCGGCTCCTGCGCCGACTGTTCGCGTACGCGAAGTCGACGAGACCGACGAACAGCACGAGATCCCCGATCGAGATTGCCGCGCGGAGAGGTGAGCCGTACGCGAACCGATCGGAGAGGATCGTCACGATGTCGCCTGCTCGTTCCGGACGATGCTTGATCGTAGTTTCGCGGGGGATGCCGTCGACCACGTGATACGGCATACCGAGGTTGAGCGCGATGACCGCGGC
>JANYLF010000117.1 GCA_025357995.1 Acidimicrobiia bacterium
CGCGACCGCGAGCACGTGCTCAACCTCATCGAGGGCGCGACCGGTGGACGCTTCCACCCCAACTTCAACCGCATCGGTGGGTTGAAGGACGACCTGCCGTGGGGTTGGATCGCCGAGTGCCGCACCACGATGGACAAGATCCTGAAGGGGTGCGACGACTTCGAAGACGTGCTCGTGGGCAACGAGATCTTCGGGGCGCGCACCAAGGGCATCGGCATCATCCCCGGGGAGCTCGGCGCGAGTTACGGCGTGAGCGGTGCGAACCTGCGCGCCTCCGGCATCGATTGGGACCTGCGCCGCGACGGCAAGCCCTACCTCGCGTACCCCGAACTCGACTTCAAGGTCTGGACGCACTCTGACGGCGACTCGTTCGCTCGCTACTGGGTGCGTCTGCAAGAGACGCGTGAATCCGCGCGCATGGTGTTGCAGTTGCTCGACGGTCTGCCGTCCGGCTCGATCATGGCCAAGGTCCCGCGCATCATCAAGGTGCCCGAAGGCGAGGTGTGGGTCGAGGTCGAGAACCCGCTCGGCCAGATGGGCTACTACATCGTCTCGAAGGGCGCGACCGGCCCGTTCCGCGTGAAGATCCGCTCCGCGTCGTTCTCCAACGTCTCGATCCTGCCGTGGTTGTTGCGCGGTGTCTACGTGCCCGACGTCATCACGATCCTGGGCAGCCTGTACTTCATCCTCGGGGACATCGACCGCTGATGCACTCTCTCCTCGCGCTCGATATCGGATGGGGGACGACCCTCGCGATCAAGACCGTCATCGTCTTGATGATCATTCCCGCGGGCGCGCTGATCCTCGGGTACACGTTCTTGCTCAAGATGATGAGCCACATGCAGAGCCGGCTCGGTCCGATGGATCCCGGCGGATTCCACGGCTGGTTCCAGCTCGTGGGCGACGGCATCAAGTTCCTCCAGAAGGAGGACATCATGCCGGCGGAGTCGGACCGTCGCGTGTTCGCGATGGCTCCCGCGATCGTCGTCATCTCCACGTTCTTGATCTTCCTCGTGGTCCCGACCGGCCCTCGATTGGTCGTGAAGGATCTCGACGTCGGCGTGTTCTACGCGCTCGCGGTGTCGAGCCTGTCGGTGATCGGTGTACTCATGGCCGGATGGGCGAGCGCGAACAAGTTCGCGTTGCTCGGCGCGTTGCGCGCCGCCGCGCAGCTCATCGCCTACGAGCTTCCGCTCCTGCTCGCCGTGGTCGGTGTGGTGATCCAAGCGGGCACGATGAGCCTGCAAGGAATCGTCCGCGCGCAGGTTGGGGGCTCGATCTTCGGGCTCGACTTCTTCGGCAACCCCTACATCTTCACGCAATTCGTCGGGTTCTTCCTCTTCCTCGTCGCCGCGCAGGCCGAGCTGACCCAGACCCCGTTCGACATGCCCGTCGCAGAGTCCGAACTCGTCGCCGGATACATGGTGGAGTACACCGGATTCCGCTTCTTGTTCTTCTTCATCGGAGAGTTCGGGACCGCGTTCGCGTTCGCGGCGCTGGCAGCCACGATGTACCTGGGTGGTTGGGCGATCCCGGGTGTCACCGGCGGCCTGGCCGACTTGCTCGGGCCGGTCGTGCTGTTCGTGAAGCTCATGGCGGTCGCGTTCCTCATGTTCTGGGTGCGCTTCACCTACCCACGTTTGCGTGAAGACCAACTCCAGGCACTCGCGTGGAAGTACCTCATCCCGATTGGCCTGCTCAACATCATCGCGACCGCGATCATCAAGGTGGCCGTCTGATGGCCGGCATCAAGAAGCCCAAGCTCCCCGGCGTGATCAGCGGGCTCGGCGTGACCTTCCGCACGATGATGGAAGGCGCGGTCACCGTGCAGTATCCGCACGAGCGCGAGGATCCGCCCACCCGCGCGCGCGGTGTGATCGCGCTCAAGGAAGAGAACTGCACTGCGTGCATGCTCTGTGGTCGGAGCTGTCCCGACTGGTGCATCTACATCGAAGGTCACAAGGAGCTGGCACCGCCCCGCCGCGAAGGTGGTCGGCCGCGCAGCGTCAACCTCCTCGACCGCTTCGACATCGACTACGGCCTCTGCATGTACTGCGGAATCTGTGTCGAGGTCTGCCCGTTCGACGCGTTGTTCTGGAGCCCGGAGTTCGAATACTCCGAGCCGCGCATCGCCGATCTCCTGCACGACAAGGAGCGTCTCGGCGAGTGGATGGACAGCGTCCCGGAACCCGAGCCGCTCGAGCTCGGTGCCGAACCGCCCAAGGCGAAGAAATCGTGATCATCCAAAACATCTTCTTCTGGGTGCTCGCGCTCGCGATGGTGGGCGCGGCCATCGGCGTCGTGCGGTCGCAGAACGTCGTGCACGCGGCGCTGTATCTGGTGGTCGTAATGGCCGGCGCGGCCGCGCAGTTCATCTTGCTCGGGGCCGAGTTCGTGGCGTGGGTCCAGGTGATCATCTACATCGGTGCGGTCATCATCCTCTTCCTGTTCGGGATCATGCTCACGCGGGCACCGATGCGGGGCGAGACGAGCCTCGACAACGACCAACGATTCCCCGCGGCGATCGTGAGCCTCTTCCTCGCTGGGGTGCTCGGGACGCTGCTCGTCCAAGCCTTCGGCAAGAAAGAGGTCGTGATCAGCGGAGCGAAGGGCGAACAGCTCCTCCACGTGGGGAAAGCCGCCACGCTGGCCGACTCCATCTTCACCACGTACGTGGTCCCGTTCGAGATCGTGTCGCTCCTGTTGCTCGCCGCGTTGGTCGGTGCCGTCGTGATGGCGCGGAGGGATTGACGTGATCCTGAACCAGTTCCTGATCCTCGCCGCGATCTTGTTCTGCATCGGCGTGTACGGCGTGCTCGCGCGTCGCAACGGTGTGCTCGTGCTCATGAGCGTCGAGCTGATGCTGAACGCGGTGAACATCAATCTCATCGCGTTCTCCGCGTACCTCAGGTCGAGCGCGGGCGATGTGTTCGCGCTGTTCGTGATCACGATCGCCGCCGCCGAAGTCGGTGTCGGCCTCGCGATCGTGCTGCTGATCTACCGCAACCTGCACAGCCCCGACCTCGACCGCGTCGAACAGTTGAAGGGGTAGGCGGCCGTGCTCGAATACGCGTGGATCATCCCGGCCATCCCGGTGCTGTCCTTCGTCGTGATCCTGTTCTTCGGCAAGAAGATGCCGAAGGGCGGTTCCGAGATCGGCATCTTCGCGGTCGGCACCTCGTTCATGCTCGCGTGCATCACCGCGGTCCAGTGGTTCCAACGGGTGGAGAACGCGTCCGGCAAGTCCGGCGGTGCGGCACTCTCCGCATTCGGCAAAGGCCTCTTCGCGCGTGCCGGTGAGGGCGGAGTGATCGTCCAGCCCGTGGTGTCCACCGTCAGGTGGTTCCAAATGGGCGGCGTCACCGTCTCGATCGGCACGCGCATCGACGGTCTCGCGGTGATGATGCTCTTCGTCGTCACGCTGATCTCCCTGCTCGTGCACATCTACTCCACCGCGTACCTCCACGACGACGTGCGCTTCACCTACTACTACGCCGCGCTCAGCCTCTTCACCGCGTCGATGCTCACGCTCGTGGTCGCGTCGAACACGCTCCAGCTGCTCGTCGGTTGGGAACTCGTCGGTCTCTGCTCCTTCATGCTCATCGGTCACTGGTGGGAAGAGCAGGCGAATACCAACGCCGCGTTGAAGGCATTCCTCACCACGCGGACCGGTGACGTCGGCCTCATGATCGGCGTGATCATCACGTTCTTCGCGGCCAATCAGAGCTTCGACATCGGCAAGGTCAACGCATCGGCGCTGGCGGGGCTCAACGGCCACACGATCTGGTTGGTTGGCGCCTCCTGCCTGCTCATCGGCATCATCGGCAAGAGCGGTCAATTCCCGCTCCACACCTGGCTGCCCGACGCCATGGCCGGCCCCACGCCGGTCTCCGCGCTCATCCACGCGGCCACCATGGTGGTGGCGGGCGTGTACCTCGGCGCCCGCGTGTACGGGGTGTTCTGGCAGGGCTTCTCGATCCACAGCGGCGGGCTGAACGCGATGGCGATCGTCGGCGGGATCACGATCCTCATCGGCGCCGCGCTGGCGTTCGTGCAGGACGACATCAAGAAGGTGCTGGCGTATTCCACCATCAGCCAACTCGGCTACATGGTCATGGCGCTCGGTGTGGGTTCGTGGGTCGGCGCGGTCTTCCACCTCTTCACCCACGCGTTCTTCAAGGCGTTGCTCTTCCTCGGCGCCGGCTCGGTGGCTCACTCCGGTTCGCATCACTCCTTCGACATGAAGAAGGACATGGGTGGCCTGCGCAAGTACATGCCGGTCACGTTCATCACGTTCATGATCGGCTCGATCGCGCTCGCCGGGATCTTCCCGCTCGCGGGTTTCTGGTCGAAGGACGAGATCCTCGCGACCGCGGGACAGAACGGCTTCGAGCTGTTCACCGTGGTCGGTCTCATCGGTGCGCTGATGACCGCCGCGTACATGACGCGGTGTGTGTACCTCACCTTCTTTGGCGAGTACCGCGGTCACCACCATCCAAAGGAGTCGCCGAAGGCGATCACCATCCCGTTGATCGTGCTCGCGGGCTTCAGCGTGATCGCCGGGTTCGCGAACGCGTCGCTCTTCGACATCGAGAAGTTCAAGCAGTACATCGAGCCGACGGTCGCCTTCCCGAAGAACATCTTCGGTGTCGACTTCGACATCGGTCTGGCCGCGCTGTCCGTCGGGATCGCGCTCACCGCGATCGGGATCGCGGCCGCGTTCTGGATCGAACGCAAAGAGCTCAAGGGGTTGAAGGGCCTCACCGAGCGCAGTTCGGTCCTCAAGGCCGGGCACACGTTCCTCGTCAACAAGTACTACCTCGACTACCTCTACACCGATGTGATCGTCGGTGGGATCAAGGGGCCGATCGCCCGGGCGTCGTACTGGGTGAACATGAACATCATCGACGGCGTGATCAACGGCGTCGGCAAGGGCGCGACCGTCATCGGTCGTGTGGTGTACCGCGACATCGACCAGCTCGTGGTCGACGGCGCGGTGAATGGAATCGCAAGGGAAACGGATCAAGCCGGTGGCCTGCTCCGTCCTTTGCAGTCGGGTCGCGTGCAGCGCTATGCGCTCATGCTGTTTGCCGCGGTTGGGCTCATCGCCCTCGCGCTCGCCATCTTCGGTTAAGGGAAGACGAGACATGAACTGGTTCGATGATTGGGCGTTGACGCTGGCGATCTTCCTGCCGGCCTTGGGGTTGGGCATCGTGCTGATGCTGCCCAAGGCCGAGGAGCAGCTGGCGAAGGTCGTCGCGTTGGGAACGAGCTTGGTCACGCTCGCGGTTGGCATCGGCATCCTCGCCGAGTTCGACTACGGCAAGGCCGGCCGGCTCCAGTTCAACGTGGACGAGCCATGGATCAAGGTGATCAATGCGCACTACCACTTAGGGCTCGACGGCATCTCGCTGCCGATGCTCATCCTCTCGATGTTCATCACCGTGCTGTGCATCATCTACTCCTGGAACCACTTCCCAGAGCCGCACAACGTGAAGGGATTCCTCGCGCTGATCCTCCTGCTCGAGGTCGGCATGAACGGCACGTTCCTCGCCGAGGACCTGATCCTGTTCTTCATCTTCTTCGAGATCGTGCTGCTCCCGATGTTCTTCATGATCGGAGTGTGGGGCGGACCCAACCGCGAGTACGCGTCGATCAAGTTCTTCCTCTTCACCCTGTTCGGCTCCGCGTTGATGCTGTTGGGCTTCTTGGCGCTCTTCTTCCTCCAAGGTTCGTTCCAGATCCCAACGCTCGCGGCGTTGGGCGACGGCAACCTCGCGGAGACCACGCGGCTCCTGATCTTCGGCGGTCTGTTCCTCGGCTTCGCGATCAAGGTGCCGATGTTCCCGTTCCACACGTGGCTGCCGGACGCGCACACCGAAGCGCCGACCGTCGGCTCGGTGCTCCTGGCCGCGATCCTGCTGAAGCTCGGCACCTACGGGTTCATCCGCATCGCGATCCCGATCCTCCCGCACGCGGCACGCATCTGGGCGCCATGGATCGGGCTACTCGCGGTGATCGGCATCATCTACGGTGCGTTCTGCTGTCTCGCGCAGACCGACATGAAGCGCCTCATCGCGTTCTCGTCGGTCTCGCACATGGGCTTCGTGATGCTCGGCATCGCCACCCTCACGAGCTTCGGGATCAACGCCGCGATCTTCGGCATGGTCGCGCACGGACTCATTACCGGCATGCTCTTCTTCATCGGCGGATCGGTGCAGCACACCTTCGGGACTCGAGAGATGGGCCGGCTCGGCGGTCTGTTGAAGCAAGCGCCGAAGATGGGTTGGATCCTCGGCTTCTGCGCGATGGCTTCGCTCGGCCTCCCCGGCCTGGCCGGATTCTGGGGCGAGTTCCCCGCGGTCCTTTCCGCGTACCAGCCCTCGCACGGACTGTCGACCGACGCGTTCCGCACGTTCATGGTGATCGCCGCCGTCGGTACCGTGCTCGCCGCGGGCTACCTGCTCTGGATGTACCAACGGGTCGCGTTCGGTGAGCCGAAGCCCGAGTTCGCCAATGCGCACATCCACGATGTGACCACCGTCGAGTGGATCGCGTGGACGCCGATCCTGCTGATGATCGTCGCGCTCGGTGTGTATCCCGACATCATTTTCTCGTTGACCAACGACGGTGCGACCCACATCGCGAACCTCGTCAAGGCTGTCGGCGGGTGAGCATCATATGAACCCGGGTTGGGACTTTCATGCGATCGCGCCGCTGATCATCATCTCGGCGACGATCGTCGCGGTACTGATCGCCGACTTCTTCTTCGAATACCGCGGTCGATTCCAGACTCAGCAGATCGCCTCGCTCGGCGTGCTGGCCGCGAGCATCCCGATCATCACACTCGCGGTCGACGGTGGAACTCGCCGGATGTTCAGTGGCGGCTTCGTCGTCGATCCGTATTCGCTCGTGTTCCAGGGCTTCTTTCTGGCCGCCGCGTACGTGAGCATGTTGTTGTCGGTCGACTACATCGGCGACGGCGACTACTACCAGGGCGAGTACTACGTACTCCTGCTCACCTCGTTGCTCGGCATGCTCGTGATGGCGAGTTCGCGGGACCTGATCACGATCTTCGTCGCACTGGAGACGATCTCGATTCCCACGTTCGTCCTCGCCGGTTGGCGCAAGCACGACCCGAAGTCGAACGAAGCCGCGATCAAGTACTACCTGATCGGAGTGATGTCCTCCGCGGTGATGCTCTACGGGATGTCGCTCGTCTTCGGCCTCACCGGTTCCACTCTGCTGAGCGAGATCGCGAAGAAGGTCGGACACCTCGACTCGTCGCTCTTGCTCGTGGCCGGCTTCCTGACCATCGTCGGGTTCGCGTTCAAGGTGAGCGCAGTGCCGTTCCACTTCTGGGCCCCCGACACGTACGAGGGCGCGCCCACGCCGGTGACCGCGTTCCTCTCCGTCGCGTCGAAAGCCGGCGGGTTCGTCGCGCTGCTTTCGGTGGTGATCTTCGGGTTCTTCCCGAATGCCGACATGTGGCAGCCGGTGCTGTGGGGTCTTGCTGCCGCGTCGATGATCCTCGGCAACTTGGTGGCACTCAGCCAGACCAACATCGTGCGGATGCTGGCGTACTCGTCGGTGGCCCAAGGTGGGTTCATCCTCGTGCCGTTCGCGGTCGCGGCCGACGGCGGCGCGGCACGGAGCTCGATCGAAGCAGTCGTCGTCTACATCCTCATCTACGGCGCGATGAACCTCGGCGCCTTCGCAATCGTGATCGCGCTCGCGCGTCGCACGCGCAGCGCCGAGATTTCGAGCTACGCGGGGTTGGGTCAGTACGCGCCGGTGATGGCGGTGCTGATGTCGATGTTCATGTTCTCGCTCGCGGGGGTTCCACCCTTCGCGGGTTGGTTCGCGAAGTTCACGATGTTCCGCGCCGTGTTCGACGCCAACACGCCGGCCGCGACCGTGCTCGGCGTGCTCGCCGCGGTGAGTTCGGTCATCGCCTTCTTCTATTACGCCCGCGTCGCGCGCGAGATCTGGTTCCACCCCGTCGCCGACGGTGTCGACGCCGCACCGATCCGGACGCCGGTTGCCTTGAACGCTGCGGTCGGCCTGTGCGCCGCGGTCGTGGTGGTCATCGGCGTCTACCCCCAGCTCTTCGCCCGTCTCGGCGAACTCGCCTCGGGCGGATAGGCCGACCGCGTGAGCACCGGCGAAGCGATTGCGCCGCGTTCGCTCATCGCAGAACGGATCCATCGCGAAGGTCCGATTCGGTTCGGAGCGTTCGTGGAGCTGGCGCTCTACGGGCCTGGCGGGTTCTTCGCGACAGGCGCCGGCGCGGGTCGTGGAGGTGCCGACTTCATCACCAGCCCCGAGGTCGGCCCACTCTTCGGGGTGTGCGTGGCGCGCGCCCTGGACGCCGAGTGGGAACGCCTCGGCCGTCCCGATCCGTTCGTGGTGATCGAAGCCGGCGCCGGCCGCGGTCGACTGGCGCGTGAGGTACTGCGCGCGGCACCCGCGTGTGCGCCCGCGCTGCACTACGTGTTGGTCGAACGGAGTGACATCCTGCGCGAAGAGCACGCGGCGCATTTGCCGCTCGAACCACTCGCCGACGTGCTCGGTCCCGCGACACGCCATGATCCCGAGGAATCCCCCGAACCGGTCGGAGGTGTCGGCCCCATCGTGAGCTCGCTGGACGAGTTTCCGGCGCGCGTCGTCGACGGTGTGATCGTGGCGAACGAGCTGCTCGACAATCTGGCATTCGAGGTGGTCGAACGTACCGAACACGGTTGGTCGGAGGTGCGCGTCGGCCTCGAGCGCGATGGCTCGTTCGGCGAGGTGCTGGTGCCCGCGGCGCCGGATCTGCTGACTTGGGTCGACGATCTCGATGCGCCCGCGGG
>JANYLF010000120.1 GCA_025357995.1 Acidimicrobiia bacterium
TCCAGTCCATGAGCGCCATCCGCACTTCGAGGATCGACAGATCCGAGATTCCCTTCCGCACGGCCAGGGCTTGGCGCAGGAAGTTCAGCACGCTCACGCCCGAGATCGCCTCGGGGTGCTGGAAGCCGAGGAAGAGCCCGCGTGCGGCCCGCTCGTCGGTGGGGAGATCGGTGATGTCTTCGCCCACCAGCCGGATGCGACCCTGGGTGACGGTGTAGGCCGGATTTCCGAGGAGCGTGTTCGCGAGGGTGGACTTGCCCGATCCGTTGGGCCCCATGAGCGCATGGATCTCGCCGGCACCGACGGCCAGCGAGAGGCCGCGGAGGATCGGATTGCCGTCGGCCTCGACGGAGAGATCGTCGATTTCGAGCGCCGCGGGCGCGGGGGCGGTGTCGGAACTCACGACGATTATGATAATACCACTATGTCCGTAGTGGAAACTCGGAGGACCAGAATTAGCGGCGCGGACGGCTGCTGAGCGTGTGCCCATCGGTCCATGCGTCGGGGTTCACGATGGGCAGTTTGGGCTCGTGCGACAGATCGGCGGTACACGGTCGGACCGTCTGGAGGCTCCGGGCGCAGAGGTAGTGCCGGTCGCTCCCCGCGGCACGGACGAGTTCGAGGTCGACCGGGCCACAGATCACACCGACCGGTGCCGTTGGCGTCAACACCCGCGTGACCTCGCGTGCGTCGAAGCCGGCGGCGAGCCGTGGGTCGTAAAGGAGGCCGCCGACCCGAATATCGAGCGCACTGGGCGTCCAGCGCACTGACCGAGCCGCGTCGGAGGACCCGTCCATCAAGCTCGACGCGCACGATGAGTGCTGCAGGCCGATCGCGTGTCCGAGCTCGTGGTCGATCGTGCGATTGCGACCCACCTGGAGGTCGTCGTCCGCGATGGCGACGATCCCTCCAGTGATCACACCGGGGTGCTTGGGGTCGATCGTGACGCGAGTGAGGCCGACGGCGGTGGGATCCAGGTGGTCGGTGCCGAGCACGTGCGCGAAATCCGCGCGGGGCACGAAATGGACTTCGATCTCGGCCGGCCCGGGCGTGGCCGTGATGGTGAGGCCAGTGATGAGGCTCCAACTCTGGGTGGCTTCCGCGACTCGTTGGAGGTCTTCGGGGGTCGGGTCGCCGCTGAGATGCACCCGCGGATTGCGAACCCAACGTTCGAGGACGGGATGGCGCTCCGGCGCCGATACGGCCGGTGTGAGCGTGAGTTCGAGGAAGGCGCGTTGTTCGTACGACGTGACCGCGATCGTCGTGTTCCGCGTGAGCTGACGGCCGAGCACTTGCGTACTGTCGGCGGCACGTGCGGCGTGATTTGCCGCCGGCGGCATCGTCGAGGTGGCCCGATCGGCGTGGCTGGTACCGCACGCGACCACGAACACGAGTACACCGGTACACGCGCTCACGCGCGCCATTGACGTTGTTCTCGGCCACCCCACGGCCCGCAAAGGTACTCGTCGCCAGCGGAGGGCCGGTCAGGTGCGGCGGGCGAGAGAGAGGGCGAAGTCGGCCGCGGGATCGGTCCACCATTCGACGAGGTCGAATCCCGCGGCGGCGAGTTCCGACTCCACCCGTTCGCGGCGGAACTTCGAGCTGATTTCGGTTCGCATCTCCTCGCCGGCGGCGAACGTCACGTCGATGTCCAACTCCGGGACGCGCACTGCGAGGGTGCGACGGGCGCGGAGTCGCATTTCGATCCATTCGTTCGTGGCGTCCCACACCGCGACATGATCGAAGTCGTCCGGTTCGAAGTTCGCGCCGAGCTCGCGGTTCAGCACGAGGAGCACATTCTTGTTGAACGCGGCGGTGACCCCGGCCTGGTCGTCGTACGCGCGCACCAGCCGACCGGAGTCTTTGACGAGATCGGTGCCGAGCAGGAGCGTTTCGCCGGAGCGCAGCGTCGCCGCGAGCGACGCGAGGAACTCGGCGCGGGCGGCCGGCGCGAAGTTGCCGATGGTCCCGCCGAGGAATGCGACCATCCGCTCGCCGCCGGTCGGGATCTCTCCGAGGTGGCGCTCGAAGTCGCCGACGACCGCGTGCACTCCAACGCCGGGGTACTCCGATGCGACGGCGCGCGCCGCGTCTCGCAACGTCGCCTCGGAAACGTCGAACGGTGCGAACGTGGCGAGGGATCCGGCGCGGTGGAACGCGTCGAGCAGAATACGCGTCTTCTCCGAGGTCCCCGAACCCAACTCGACGAGCGTGTCCGCGCCACTCGTGTGCACGATGGCGGACGCTCGCTCGATGAGGATCGAACGTTCGGTGCGGGTCGGGTAGTACTCGGGCAAACGAGTGATCTGATCGAACAGATCCGATCCGCGATCGTCGTAGAAGTACTTGGGCGGAAGATCCTTGGGGGTTGAGGTGAACCCGCGGCGCGCGTCGGCGCGCAGTGCCGCGCCGAGGTCGGCCGGGCTGAGGTACGAATCGACGTGCAGCGTGCCGGTGTTCATCGGAGTCCTTCCAGCGGAGTGATCGTGTGGGCCTCCGCGGTGGCGACGAGGAGATGCGCGTCGGGGATCCGCGTCCACGCCGGATCGGAGTCGAGCGCCTCGGATGCGACGGTGGTGGCGCCGTGCGCGTGATGGAGGTACAAGCTGTGGTGCCACGTGGTGGCGACGATTTCGGTGGCGGATACCAGGAGCAGGTTGACGTAGACGTCGGGGCCGGGATCGATCACGTGATGGACCGCGGCGACGGCTGCGGCGGGTTCCATCCCCGCGGCGATTCGGGAGCGCGCCAACGCGAACAGCGCTTCTGAGTCGGTGTCACCCACAAGCTGGGCGTTCGGTTCGAGCGCCGCAACGATCCGCGGCTTACACGACGGGTGGTACGCGTGGCCGTTCAATGAGAACGCGATCGCGCCCACTCGCGACGCGGCCACGAACGGTGCGTTGTTCACCGAATCCAGGGTGGTGTTCGGCGACGCCTTGCGGACGGCGCTGAGCACCGCGGTCGCGGGTGCCTCGGCCGCGGCAAACGCGGTGTCGTCCCACATGCGCGTCGTGGTGCGGTAGTGGTGCGGCTCACGCGCGTCCGGCGACCACCACGCGACACCCCAACCGTCCGGGTTGTCCTTGGCCACCACCATCTCGCGTGGTGTGCAACCTTGATCGCGGAGCGCGTGCGGCGCGTCGAACAACAACTCGCCGACGCCGCGTGGCGGCCCGAGGTATGCGAGGTGACGACACATAGGAGCTATGCGTCCCGCGCGCAACGCACGCCGCTGAAGATCTGGCGCCGGATTGGGTAGTCCCAGTTGCGGAACGTGGTGCTGACCGCGGTCGGATGCGTTGCCCAGGAACCGCCCCGCAACACCTTGTACTCCGGTCCGAAGAAGACCTCGGAATACTCGCGGTAGGGGAAGCTCGAGTATCCCGGGTATCCGGAGAAGTCCGAGGCCGTCCATTCCCAGACGCCGCCGATCATGTCGAGCGCACCGCTCGGCGCGGTGGCGCCGGGGTGCGCGCCCACATCGTCGGGACCCCACCGCGCGGTCGAGCCCCAGAGCGCCGCGTCTTCGGACGTCTTGTGCTTCACGCCGATCCCAGCGGCGGGGTCCCAGCTCGCGGCCTTCTCCCACTCGGCTTCGGTCGGGAGGCGGCGGCCGGTCCACCGGGCGTACGCGTCGGCTTCGTACCAACACACGTGTTGCACGGGTTCGCGCGCGGGCAACGGTTCGATGCGACCGAATCGTCGGCGCATCCACCCGGTATCGGTGGCAATCCAGAACTGCGGGGCGTCGAGCTGGGATTCCTGGCGCCACTTCCAGCCCGATTCCGTCCACCACTGGAGGTCGTCGTACCCGCCGGCCGCGATGAAGCGCGCGTACTCGGCGTTCGTGGTGGGGGTGGTGTCGATGTAGAAGTCGGGGACGTCGACGGCGTGCGCGGGTCGTTCGTTGTCGTAGGCCCACGAGTCGGTGTCGGTGCCCATCACGAAGGGACCGGCAGGCACCAGGATCTCCGGCGGAGCGTCGTCAGCCTCGGCGTGGCCCGGACCGTCGCCGGCCGCGGCCGGTCCCCCGGTCTCCATGAGTTGCAGGGTGGCGAGCATGGTCTCGACGTGTTGGTGCTCGTGACGCGCGACCATCCCGTAGACGAAGTCGTCGGCCACGAGCTCGTCGACGCGCGGATCCGAGCCGGCGACGATTGACGCGCCCAGTGCTCGGTCGCGAACCGCCGCACCGAAATCGCGGGCCGCCTGCGGACCCAAGATGTCGAGGTCGGGACGTTCGGCGCGCGGGTGCTTGAACGCGTCGTACACGTCGTCGAAGCGCGGGTCCGTGGCGTCGCCGGCGCCGAGTTCGCGCACGAGCCAGAGTTCCTCGTAGTGGGCGATGTGGGCAAGGTCCCACACGAGCGGCGACATCAGCGGCGAGTGCTGCGTGGTGAGCTCGTCGTCGGTGAGCGGAGCGAGGAGTTCCAACGTGCGGTGGCGCGCGTTGGCGAGCTCCGCGGCCGAACTGGGGGTCATCGGGTCGCGACCGCGGCGATGGGCTCGGGGTCGGGTGCGAGCGCGCCAGTCGTTCGCCACTGAAGGAGGCGATCGTCGGCGAGCGAACGACCCCGCCGCGTATAACGCTGCGCGAACTCGAGTGCCGCGGCCTCGACCTCGGTACCAAACCCGGCCGCCCGCAACGCGGGGATCACCATTTCGAGGATTTGACCCGCGGTGGCACCGACCGCGGGGTCGTGCACACCCCACCATGCGGCGTTGAGCGCGACATCGCGACACCCGCGCACAATCGGCGCGAGTTCGGCGCCCAACGTCGGATCGCTCAGCGCGGTGATACCGACGGCCGCGGCGACCTGCCACCAGGGATGCGGCAGTGCGTCGAGTACGCGAAGTTCGAGCCATCCGCGAGGACGAATCGGTGGGAACAGCGTGGTGAGGTGGTACGCAACGTCGGCATCCGTCGGGTGACCAACGGCTGAACCGCAATCGATCCACTCGCGCAGCGTCAACGTCGGCTCGGGCACGATGCAGTCGCCGCCGGTGTGGATGAGCATTACAGGCGCGTCGAGCGCGTACCGGGTCCAGTCGTTGCGAGCATCCGCGCGGGCCGCGACGGGTCGC
>JANYLF010000183.1 GCA_025357995.1 Acidimicrobiia bacterium
GGACATGGACAAGGTGAACGTGAACGGCGGCGCGATCGCGCTCGGTCACCCACTCGGCTGCTCGGGGGGCCGGCTCATGACCACGCTGCTCAACGAGCTGGAGCGCACTGGTGGCCGCTACGGATTGCAGACGATGTGCGAGGGTGGCGGCATGGCCAACGCCACGATCATCGAACGCCTGGGCTGAGCCATGCCCATCGAGGTGCGGGCGCTGATCGCGGTGGTCGCCGCGCTCGTCTTCTACCTGATCGCCGTGCGGATCGTTCGGGTGATGCTGGCGCCGCCACCGCCGGACGAGCCGGACCTCACATTGCTCCGGCCGGTGGACTACCGGTATCGGTGCACGGTGTGCGGCACCGAGGTGACGATGACGGCAGCGCCCTCCCCGGACGGCCAGCCCGTCGAGTCCCCGGACGCCCCCCGCCACTGCCGTGAGGACATGCGGCTCCTCGGCGTCACCACGCCCTGACCAGGACCGATACCCGGTTATCCACAGGCTTTTCCCCACTCTGTGGGGAAGTACAGCTGTGTAACTCCCTAACGAAGCAACGTCGCCACGACGAAGCCGATCGTGACTTCGGAGATGCCGATGAGGAGGAAGGCGTTGTTGGCACCGCCGGGGAGCATCCCGAAGTAGTTCGTCACGATCACGACGATCCCGAGCAGGATCAACGCGAACATCAGCGTTGGGACCCAGAGTTTGCTCGGGGGCAGGTTCTTGGGCTTGGCGACGGGTTGGGGGCGACGTTTCGTCTTCGACTGCGGCACGGCGGGAGAGGTTATCGAGCCCAACCCTCCAGTGAGTTCCGGTACCGTCCTCGGCGATGGGCTCCCGGGTGTTGGTGATCGACAATTACGACTCGTTCGTCTACAACCTTGTCCAATATCTGGGTGAGCTCGGCGCGGAGCCGATCGTGCATCGCCACGATGCCATGAGTGTGGATGCGCTCCGTGCGCTCGCGCCGGACGCGGTCTTGATCTCGCCGGGTCCGGGCCGCCCCGAGGATGCCGGCGTGTCGATCGATGCCATCGGCGCGTTCGGTGAGGCCGGCGTTCCGGTGCTCGGCGTGTGTCTCGGCCATCAGTGCATCGGCGAGCGCTACGGCGGCAACGTTGTCCGCGCGGAACGGGTCATGCACGGGAAGACCTCCGAGGTCACCCACACGGGCGTCGGCGTGTTCGCGGGTTTGCCGAGTCCGTTCACGGCGACGCGGTACCACTCGCTCGTCGTGGACGACGTGCCCGTGCCCGACTGCCTCGAGGTGACCGCGCAGACCGTCGACGGCATCGTGATGGGGCTTCGTCACCGCGAGTTTCCGATTCACGGCGTGCAGTTCCACCCCGAAGCGGTCCTCACCGAACACGGTCACGACCTGTTGCGCAACTTTCTCGCCTTCGTCACGCCGTAGGCGCGCCACCGGCCACCTCGCGGTCTACGGCAACGACGCGGCGCGACGGTGCACGACGGCCAGGCCGTCGGCGACGAGCGACGCGAGCGCCTCACCGTCGAGTTCGTCGGTGGAAACGCGAGCTTCGGAGCGGAGGCGAGCCATCACCTGACCCCGGCGCTGGCGGAACGATCCCGCGAACGCGGCCTGGCGCGTGCGCACTTCGTTGGGCAAGGGACCGCGCGTCACGCAGCGGCGGCGGATCGGACACGTGGCGCACGCCGGGGCGCGCGCGGTGCAGACCGTCGCTCCCAGGTCCATGAGCGCGAGCAGACGATCACGGCCGGTCAGGCCCACGCCGACGCGGACGCTCCCGGCTTCCGCGGCGCGCTCGGTGAGCAGCTCTCCGCTCACTCGCTGCACAACGCGACGGATGTTGACCTCCACCGCGGGCACGTCGACGAGATCGGCCTGGGCACTCACGGCCGCCGCGGTGTAGCGACCGACCCCCGAGAGCGCGGTGAGATCGTCGGGCCAACCATCGTGATCGATGACGCGGGCCGCTTCCCACAAGCGCCGGGCGCGGCGGGGGTAGCCGAGGCGGCCCCACGCGGTGATCACCGCACCGACGGTCCCCGCGGCCATGACCTCGGCGGTGGGAAACCGGGCGATGAACTCGGGCCATGCGTCGAGCACACGATTCACCTGGGTCTGTTGGAGCATGACCTCGCTCATCAGCACCGTCCAGCGATCGCGAGTGGCGCGCCACGGCAAATCATGTCGGCCGTTGTCCGAGTACCACGCGGCGAGCGGCCCGCGATGGAGTCGCATCAGCGGAAGATACGTCAGGTGGTGGCTGTCGTGGACGACGTAGAAGTAGGCGGCGCGATGCCCACGGTGATCGTGACCGTGGAACCAACATCGGCCTTGGTCAACGCTGCCGGGTTCTGACTGATGACCTTGCCGATGTTGGTGTTCGTCGAGACGGCCTGACTCACGTTGACCTGGAATCCGGCCGCCGAAATCGCGTTCACCGCCGCCGACTGCGACAGGCCGACGACGTCGGGCACCGTTGCTTGCTTCGCCCCGGACGACACGACGATGGCAACCGTCGTGTCCTTCGCCTGGGGTGTGCCGGCCGCCGGCTGCGTGCGGATGACCCGACCCGCCGGGACGGTGCCGCTCGGTTCGTTGGTCTGGGACACCCGGAAGCCGGCGGCCGCGAGCTTCTGGGTCGCGTCCACGATGCTGAGTCCGGCCACGTCGGGAACCAGGACCGGCGCGGGCCCGGCGGAGACAAAGATCGTCACCTTGCTGTTGGGCTCGACTTTGGCGCCACCGACGGGATCGGTACGCGTCACGAGCCCTTGCTTCACCGTGTCGCTCTGCTCGTTGGCCGGGGTCACCTCGAAGCCCGCCTTCTCGAGCTGCGAGGTGGCGGTCACGAGATCGAGGCCCGCGACCTTGGGCACCGTGGCCCGGCCCGCGCCGTCGGACACAAAGATCGTGATCACCGTTCCCGTCTTGCGAAACTCGCCTTCTTGCGGTGACTGATCAACCACCGTGCCGGGGGTTTTCGAGGTGTGTTCCTGCTTCACCGTGACCTTGAAGCCCTGGCCTTCCAGCACCTTGCGGGCATTCGCCTCGGTCTGGCCGATCACGCTCTTGACCGTGACGGTCTTGGCGCTCGTGTTGGTGTCGTTGAACACCTGGATGAGAAGGAAAGCGACCACGCCGATGAGCGCGACGAGAAATGCGATCACCAGCGCTACGGGACCGCGTGACTTGGGACGCGCCGGGCCACTCGTGCCCGCGATGACCGGGGCGACCGACGTGCGCGCCATCGCGACCGTCTCGTCTCCGATCGCGGCGACCGCGGCGGTGGCGGGACCGCCGATGACCGCTTGTCCCCGTCGGAATCGGAGGAGATCGGCCCGCAGCTCGTCGGCCGATTGGTAGCGCTCGTTGGGATCCTTGGCGAGACACGTGAGGATGATTGCCTCTAGCGGAGGTGGGAGATCCGGCGCACGTTGCGACGGAGCCTTCACGGGCTCGCGCACGTGCAGGTAGGCGACGGAAACCGCGCTGTCGCCCGCGAACGGCACCGAGCCGGTGACCATCTCGTAGAGCACGACGCCGAGCGAATAGATATCGGAGCGGGCGTCGACGGGCAGACCCTGCGCCTGCTCGGGCGAGAAGTACGTGGCGGTGCCCATGACCGCGCCCGTGCGAGTGAGACCGTCGCCCACGCCGTTGGCCCGCGCGATCCCAAAGTCGGTGACCTTCACCTGACCGGTGGGGGTGATCAGCACGTTGCCGGGCTTGATGTCGCGATGCACCACACCCGCGCGATGCGCCGCCGCGAGGGCCTTCGCGATGTCGGCGCCGATCTGCGCGGCTTGGGCCGACGCGACGGTCCCGTCGTTGATGACGTCGCGCAGGGTACGACCCTCCACGTACTCCATCACGATGAACGACGTCGCTTGCTCCTGGCCCCAGTCGTAGACCGCGACGATGGTGGGGTCGTTCAAGCTGGCCGCGGCCTGCGCTTCGAGGCGGAACCGTTCGACGAACGAGGGGTCGCGTGAGAGCTCGGCGGGTAACACCTTGAGCGCCACCGCGCGGTCGAGCTTGGTGTCTCGCGCCAGGTAGACGTTGGCCATACCGCCGCGCGCGATCTCGCGCACGATCTCGTAACGGTCGGCGTAGATGGTCGGGTCAGCCATGCGGTGAAGTCACGCTACTTGGGGCTCATTTCGGATCGTGGGCACTTGTTGTTGCCCTCAATGCACCAGGAGATAGCGCAGGATCTTCGCCGCGATCGGCGCAGCCAGGTGACCGCCGGTGGCGTCACCGCCCATGTTGCCGCCGTGCTCCACGATGACCGCGATGGCGTATTGCGGCTTCTCGGCCGGGGCAAATGCGACGAACCACGCGTGTGGAGCTACATCGCGTGTGGTCTGCGCGGTGCCGGTCTTGCCGGCCACCTGGATGCCCGGGATCTGTGCCGCAGTGCCGGTGCCGTGGTTCACGACGTTGATCATCAGGTCGCGCAGGATCGCGGCCGTCCCCGGCGACGTCGCGCGCCGCCACACTCGTTGCGGGATCGTGGCGAGCTGCTTGCCTTCGTCGTCGAGTATGACGGTGCCCACGTGGGGTTGCATGATCAGGCCGCCGTTCGCGATCGCGGACGCGACCAACGCCATCTGGAGCGGCGTGGCGGCGACGTCGCCCTGACCGATGCCGGCGAGCGCGAAGCGCGGTTTCGCCGTGTCGAAACTCCCGAACGCGGGGCCGGTGCTCGCGACCGCGCCGGGGGAAACGTCGAGTGGCGGAACGTTGTAGATGCCGAACTTCTGCATCGCCGGGGGGAAGTCGTTCCCCAACGCGAGGCCGACCGCACCGAACGCGGTGTTGCACGACTGCGTGAACACCCCGGTGAGATCGCCGCCGCACGATTCATGACCGAAGTTGGCAATGGTGTTGCTCGTCTGGGGAACCGGCAACTCGCGCAGGGTGGGGAACCTCGTATCGAGGGCGACCTTATTGGTGTCGAGAGCGGCCGTGGCGGTGACGACCTTGAACGTGGAGCCCGGCGGATAGATCTCGCGAAACGCGCGGGCGAGTGATGGCTTGTCCGGTGTGTTGTTCAAGAGGTCGAAGTACGCCTGTACCTTGCGCGTGTCGTGACCGGCGAGGGGTTGCGGGTCGTAGGTGGGGTTGGAGTACATCGCGACGATCGCGCCCGTCGACGGTTCGATCACCACGACCGAGCCCTTCTGCTCACCCAGGGCCTGCTTCGCGACGAGTTGCACGTCGACGCGCAGGCTCGTCCGGAGATTGCCCACGCGCTTAATACCGCGCAGGAAATCGCGCACGACGTCACGCACGCCGAGCTTGAAGCTGCCGCGCCCGGCTAACACGTCGTTGTACGTCTTCTCGAGCCCGGTGTTGCCGATGACGATCGACTGATACCCCACGATCTGGCTGACGAGCGCGCCGAGCGGATAGGTCCGCGCCAACTTGAACTCATCGTGACTCGGCACCGACGTGGCGAGGACCTTGTCGTCGGCACTCACGATGGTGCCGCGGGGGCTCTGGAGATCCTTGAGCGTGTCGCGACTGTTGCGAGGATCGTGGGCCAGGTGCTTCGCGTCGAACACCTGGAGGTACGTCAACTGAGCGACGAGGAGCAGTAGCAAGGCGGTGACGGCGATGCCGACCCGCCGAATCCCAACACTCACGCCGACACCTCGCTCACGCGTGCACCGACTCGATCGCGGCGAGGCGCGCCTCGCCGGCGGCAACGGTCTCGGCCTCGGCGGCGCTTTCGTCGGAGATGCGCAACAGCAACGCGAGGATCACGAAGTTCGCGACAAGCGACGAGCCGCCGTACGACACGAACGGAAGCGTGACGCCGGTCAGTGGAATGACGCGAGTGACGCCACCGACGATGACGAACGTCTGCACGCCGAGAATCGTGGCGAGACCGGCCGCGAACAGCTGTGAGAACGGTCGCGATGCTTGCAGCGCGATCCGGTACGCGCTGCCGACGAGGAGGAGGAACGCGGCGACCACCGCGACGGTTCCGAGAAGCCCGAGTTCTTCGCCGATGGCGGCGAGGATGAAGTCCGAGCGGTTCACGGGAATGAGGTTGGGATTCCCGAGCCCGATTCCGCGTCCGGCGAAGCCGCCGCTGCCGAAGGCGAACAAGCTCTGCGTGAGTTGATACCCGTGGACGCGGGTGTCGGCCCACGGGTTGATCCAGATGCTCACGCGTTCTTGCACGTGCGCGAACGCCTGGTACGCGATCGCGACGGCGCCGATGAATAGGCCCAGCCCGGCAATGAGGTACGCGCTGCGCAGCGTCGCGATGTAAAGCATGGCGACGAACACCGCAAAGAAGAGCAGCGAAGAACCCAGGTCCTTCTGCTGGACGAGGATCAGGATCGCGACCCCCCAGGGCACGAGCAGCGGTCCGAGGTGCTTCGGGTCGG
>JANYLF010000202.1 GCA_025357995.1 Acidimicrobiia bacterium
ACCGCGGCGTACGAACCGATCCACATGGCCGGGATCATGCCGTTCCCGGAGATCATGCGATTGTCGTTACTCGGCAATCACGAGCGGATGTCGGCGACGCGCGCCCACGAGATCGGGATGGTCACCGAGATCGCACCGGCCGGCGAGTTGATGGATCGCGCCACCTGGGCCGCCGAGGCAATCGCGTCGGCTCCCCCCCTCGCAATCCAGGGGACCGTACGAGCCATCTGGGGTGCACGCGAGCACGGGCAACGCGAGGCCGTGCGCCTCGGGTACGCGTACGTCGCGATGGGAACGAGCCAGGACTCGATCGCCGAGGGCCAGAGGGCCTTCGAATCCGGCCAGCGGATCGAGTGGAGACTGCGTTGAAGGCAGTCGAAGGCGAACGCAACCGATGAGGCGGGTCGCAATCGTCGGCGCCGCCTTGTCGGACTGTGGGCGCGTCGACACCAAGTCGCCGTTCGAGCTTCATTTCCAGGCGACCAAGCGCGCGATCGCGGATGCCGGCCTCACCAAAGACGACATCGACGGCTTCGGCTCCACGGGCATGGGGCTCATGGCACCGGTCGAGATCGCGGAGTACATCGGACTGCGCCCCACCTGGATCGACGGTACGGGCGTGGGAGGAAGCGCCTGGGTGGTGATTGCCGAGCACGCGGTCGCAGCGATCCAGGCCGGCCATGCGGAGGTCATCGTCCTGGCCTACGGGTCGACGAGCCGAGCCGATCTGAAGACCAGCCATCGACGGGCCAACCTCTCTTTCGGCGCGCGCGGTCCGGTGCAGTTCGATGCGCCGTACGGCCATGCCCTGATCGCCAAGTACGCAATGGCGGCCCGTCGGCACATGCACGAGTACGGCACCACCATCGAGCAGCTGGCCGAGATCTCGGTGTCGGCCCGGTACAACGCGGGCCTCAACCCCGACGCGTACTACCGCGAGCCGCTGACGATCGAAGACGTGCAGAACTCGCCGATGATCTCCGACCCGCTCACGAAGCTGCACTGCTGCATCCGCTCCGACGGTGGTGGCGCGATCGTGCTCACGTCCGAGGAGCGGGCGCGTGATCTCGCCAAGGCTCCCGTCTACGTGTTGGGCTCCGGTGAGACGTCGAGCCACACCACCATGAGCGAGTGGGAAGACTTCACCGTCTCGCCGGCGGTGCGGTCCGGCGCGTTGGCGTTCGAGCGGGCCGGACTCACACCGGCCGACGTCGACGTCTGCCAGATCTACGATGCGTTCACGCCGATGGTGTTGTTGTCACTCGAAGCCCTCGGCTTCTGCGGGCCCGGCGAGGGCGGACCGTTCGTAGAGGACGGCAAGCTGCGAGTGGGCGGCGCGCTCCCTACGAACACCGACGGCGGCGGGTTGTCGTCGTGTCACCCCGGGATGCGTGGGATGTTCCTCATGGTCGAGGCGGTCAAGCAGCTCCGCGGCGAAGCCGGTGAGCGTCAAGTCCCCAACGCCAACGTCGCATGCGTGAACGGCACCGGGGGCTGGTTCTCCTCCGCCGCCACACTGCTCCTCGGAACCAGCTGAGCTCTACCGCGTGCGGCGGTGGGCGAGGCGTAGGACGGGTCGCTCGAGGAGATACCAACTCGCGGTGGCCACCGCGAGCGTGACGAAGAACGCCACGACAAACTGCAGGTCCTGGTGTATCGCGGAGTACGTGTGGAACTCGTTGATCACCGACGTGTGCCAGAGGTAGATGCCGTAGCTCACCACGCCGAGGAACACCATCGGCGCACTCTGGAGCACGCGTCGGATCGTGCCGCCGTCGCCAAACACACCGGGCACCACGAGCAAGAACGCAATCGGCACCCGCAAGAGCTGATCCCGCATGATCTCGCTGGAGGTGGCCCGGAAGAAACCGTACGGGAGCGCGCACTCGACGGCAAAGAGCGCGGCCGCCGCGAGCCACCACCAACGGGCCGGGTTCCCGAGGCGCGCGAGATGCCGAGCCAGGCCCTCGTCGCGGCGTGATTCCGAGGCCAACACCGCGAGCAGCATTCCCGCGCTCAGCGTGCACAGCGAAGTGGGCAACACCATCACCGCCGGAGGCGGGGTTCCCCAGCCCGACCACAGCCGGGCGGCCAGGCCGACGCCGAACAGCACCGCGATACCGAACAGCTCCGTGACAAACGGTCTCTGTCGGAACTGACGCACGACGTACGACCACAGCGGAGCGAAGACGTAGAACGTCACCTCCACGGTCAACGTCCACGCGACGGCGAGCCCGGCCCCACCGGTGTCGCGGAAATACGACTGGGTGAGCGTGATGTGCCGCCAGGGACTACCGAACACGCTGATGCTTCCGAACATCACAAGTACGCCGAGCGCGACCCAATATGCGGGAAAGATCCGGGCAGCACGGCGCACGGAGTACTGGCGCAACGAGGGGATCGATTCACCGGCGAGATGCGCGGACACGAAGGGTCGATAGATGAGAAATCCCGACAACACGAAGAAGACCTGCACGCCGGTATCCAGGTGCGCGAGCAATTTCGGTGCGAACTCGGCGAGGCGCGGCGATGTCAATGCGCCGTGGAACAGGAACACAGAGACCATCGCGAAGGCCCGCAGCCCGTCGAGCGCACGGTACCGATCGGATCCGGCGCGCGCGACCTCACTGGGTGCCGGATTGGTCATCACCGTGACGTCACGAAGAACCCGCGGTGGATCACTCTCGTCAAGGTATCGAGCGCGACCGCGCGGTCGAGGCCGAGGTCACGCGAGCTCATCGCGTAGCTCGTGCGTTCGAGCATGGCCATCAGCGCGGCGATGGTCGCTTCGTCGTGGGGCGCGCCCGCCGCGTGCAGTTGCAACCCCAACGCCTGCGCGATGTGGGTGAATGCGTCGACGCCGAGTCGGTCGACCTTACGGTCGCTGACCTGGTTCTCCATCCACGCGCGAATCACCACGCCGTAGTGCGCGTACGTATCGAAGAAGCGGCGCAGAAAGCCGTGCAGCGCGGCCTCGCCGTCGGCGTCCGGACCGATCGCGGGAAGGTCGGCGGCGAGCGACTCAATCGCCTGCGCGCATTCGACGGCCAGCTCGCGCAGCAGATCTTCCTTGTTGGCAAAGTAGAGGTAGAACGTGCCGTGCGACGTACGGGCCGCGCGCACGATGTCGTCGACCCGAGCCTCGTGATACCCGCGCCGGGCGAACACGCGGAGACCGGCATCGGACAACTTGCGCATGGTCTTGCGGCCCTGCGCGCGCAGCTCTCGATCCCGAGTCGGTGACCCCCCGGGAGACGTACGTCGCGCCGGCGCCGTTGAGTTGTGCGATCCTCTGGCCATGCTCCCCCGAATCGCATCTGAAGCGGCCCGCCGGTTCGGGGATGGTACTGCCTACGTCGCACCGAACGGCTCCCGGCTCAGCTACACCGACGTTGATCGCCTCTCGGATCGCGTCGCCGCCGGGCTCGACCACCGGGGCGTCGGCGCGGGTGACGTGCTCGCGCTCGTACTCCCGCCGGGACCCGAGTATCTGATCGCGTACCTCGCGGCCGCGAAGGTCGGCGCCATCACGAGCGGAATCAACGACCGGCTCGCGCCGAGCGAACGCGACGCAATCCTGCGCATCGCGGGACCGAAGCTCACGCTCGCTGCGTCGGGCCTCGAGCCCACCGACGGCGCGTTCGCGGTCGAGCTCGTCGCGCCGTACGACCATGCGGACGGCGTGCTCGCGGCGCTCCAACGCGACGATCAGGTGACCACGCTCGCCGACGATTCCGACCGGGCTGTCGCGATCATCTTCACCTCGGGCACGACCGGACTCCCGAAGGGTGCGCTCTACACGAACCGCCAACTCGAGTTCGTCACCGCGACCGACGTGGGTGGGCGCTGGGGTGGGGGCACCCGGTCGTTCGCGGGTACGTCGTTCGCGCATCTCGGATTCATGACGAAGCTCCCAGGTGCTCTGATGCGCGGCGGGACCAGCTTCATCATGGCGCGCTGGCGCGCCCACGACGCGCTCGAGTTGCTGGCTCGCGAACGGATGGCGACCGTTGCCGGCGTCCCCACGCAGGTGGCTCTCATGCTCGCGGATCCTGCGTTCGACGATCTCGACCTGAGCTGCGTGCAGTACATCATCGTCGGCGGCGGACCGATCACTCCGGCGACCGCCGCGGAGGCGAGGGCTCGATTCGGTGCCGCGCTCGCAACGCGGTATTCGTGCACGGAAGCCGGCATCGGTTTGGGGACCGCGTTCGACGATCCTGACGAAGACGCGATCGTCAGCGTGGGTCGACCACACGCGGCGGTCGACCTCGCGGTCCTCGACGAAGACGATCAACCCGTGCCCGTCGGCGCCGTCGGTCGCGTCGTTCTGCGCTCGCCCGCCGTCATGTCCAAGTACTGGCGAGACCCCGACGGCACACGCGCCGCGTTCACGCGGTCGGGACACGTCCGCACCGGCGATCTCGGCTGGGTCGACGATCGCGGCCGACTCCGGCTCGTGGGACGCAGCAAGGAGATGTACGTACGCGGCGGGTACAACGTGTACCCGGTGGAGGTCGAGGCCG
>JANYLF010000215.1 GCA_025357995.1 Acidimicrobiia bacterium
CCCCGACGGTCGCGTACGCGCGCGCCGCGTCGAGCAGCCCAGGCATGAGGATGACCAACGGGTCGGCCGCGTCGGTCCGCAGCTGTGCGAGCGCGGCGTCGACCGACTCGGAGTTTCGATTGGCCTTCACCTCCGCCAGCCGCTTGAGTTGCTGCTCCTCACATTCGCGGCCGATCTCGAGGATCGGCGGCGGTGGTTCATCGTTGCCTTCGAAGAAGTCGGTGACGCCGACCATCGCGTGGCGACCGTCGTTGAGCTTGCGTTCGATGTCGTACGCGGCCTGAGCGATCTCGCGTTGGTAGTACCCGTTCTCGATCCCCACGAGCGCGCCTTCGAGCATCGAGCCGTCTCCGAACTCCTCCACGTGGGCGAAGATCGCCTCGGCCTGACGTTCCATCTCGTCGGTGAGTTCCTCGACGAACCAGGAACCACCGAGCGGATCGGCCACATTCGTCACTCGCGTTTCGTGCGCGATCACCTGCTGTGTCCGCAACGCGAGTCGTGCGGCCTTCTCGGTCGGCAATGCAAGGGCCTCGTCGAACGAGTTGGTGTGCAAGCTCTGCGTGCCACCGAGCACACCGGCGAGCGCTTCGATCGCGGTGCGGACGAGGTTGACCTCGGGTTGTTGCGCGGTGAGGGAAACTCCGGCGGTCTGCGTGTGGAACCGCAGTTGCAGCGAGCGTTCGTTCTTCGCGCCGTAACGATCGCGCATCCACCGTGCCCAAATGCGTCGAGCCGCGCGGTACTTCGCGATCTCTTCGAAGAAGTCGATGTGCGCGTTGAAGAAGAAAGAGAGGCGCGGCGCAAAGTCATCGACGTCGAGCCCCGCCGCGATGGCCGCCTCCACGTACGCGAAGCCGTTGCCGACCGTGAAGGCGAGCTCTTGCGCGGCCGTAGAACCGGCTTCGCGAATGTGGTATCCGGAGATGGACACCGAATGCCAGCGCGGCATCTCTGCCGCGGTGAACCGAATCACGTCGCTCACCAGCCGCATGCTCGGGCGCGGCGGGAACACGAACTCCTTCTGCGCTTGGTACTCCTTGAGCATGTCGTTCTGGAGCGTGCCGCCGAGTTGCGCGCGCCCGACCCCACCGGCTTCTGCGGCCGCCACGTACATCGCGAGCAAGATCGGCGCCGGTGAGTTGATCGTCATCGACGCGGTGACCGCACTCAGGTCGATGTCGCGGTAAAGGTCCTCGACATCGGCAAGCGTGTCGACACACACGCCGCACTTCCCGACTTCCCCGAGCGAGATCGGATCGTCGGAGTCCTTGCCCATGAGCGTGGGGAGATCGAACGCGGTGGAGAGGCCGTCGCCACCGGCCGCGAGCAGTTCCTTGAATCGTCGGTTCGTGTCGATCGGCGTGCCGAACCCGGCAAACATCCGCATCGTCCAGAGCTTGGAGCGGTACATCTCGGCGTACGGCCCGCGGGTGTACGGCCACTGCCCGGGCCGTTCGGCGTCGGCGGGCCCGTACACCGGCGCCACCTCGACCCCCGAGTAGCTGGAGAAATCCCGTTCCGACATCCGGTCAGTCTCCCACGCGCGCCGGTCAGGCGAGGCCCATGAGCTCACTCACGCCGTGGCGGTGACCGGCGGTGTAGCCGCCGTCGACGGGGAGGGCGACGCCGGTCACGAACGACGCGTCGCGTGAGCAGAGGAAGAGCGCGGCCGCGGCGATCTCGTCGGCGCGGCCCAAGCGGCCCAGCTGATGGGCGGCCGTGATGTCGGCGAGGATGGCCTCCATCCCGCCCATCGCGAACACGCCTTCCAACATCGGCGTCGCGATGAACCCCGGACAGATCGCGTTCACGCGAATGCCGGAGCGGCCGTAGTCGATCGCCATGTTCTTCGTGAGGATGACCACGCCGCCCTTGGCCGCGTTGTACGTCGACCCACCTTCAGTCCCCGCGAGACCTTCCACGCTCGCGATGTTGACGATCGAACCGCGCTCGCCATCGACGGGCTCTTGCACGAGCATCGCCGCGACTGCGTGTTTGCCCACGAGGAACGTGCCCTTGAGGTTGATGTCGACCACGCGATCCCACTCCTCCGTGGGAACCATGTGCACTGGACCACCACCCGCGACGCCCGCTGCGTGCACCACCGCGTCGAGTCGACCGTGATCGCGCACGACGGCGCCAACCGCGGCTGCGATCGCGGATTCATCACGCACGTCGAGATCGACGTCGACCCCGTGCAGGTCCCAACCAACGACCGTCGCGCCCTCCGCCCGGAATCGAGCCCCCGTCGCCGCGCCGATTCCGGACGCCGCGCCCGTAACGATCGCGACCTTGCCTTCCATGCGTGCCATCCGTGCGCTCCTTCTTGACGCGATCTATACAACTATATAGATTCTGTATAGATGTCCAGCCTCGCCGCTAGTCGCGCGCCCCGACTCCACGAGCCCGCGACCGCCACCCGCATCGTCGATGGTGCCGAAGCGTGCATCCGACGTTACGGCCTGCGCCGCGTGTCGATGAGCGAGGTCGCCGTGGCCGCGGGGGTCTCACGGGCTTCCGTCTACAACCACTTCGCCGACCGAGACGCCGTAGTCGCGGCAGTCCTACACCGCGCCGCCGAGCGATTCGTCGCGAGCAGCGAGCCGACGGTCCGGCGTCGGCGGACGCTCGCCGGTCAGGTCGCCGAAGCCGCGCTGTTCATCCGAGCCCACCGCGGCGACCCGGATCACACGGTCACACCCGGCGGTGAGGAGCTGCTCGCCACACTGTTGACCGTGCAAACCGACGGGCTCATCGCCCGCTGGATCGACTTCTGGCTCCCGTTTCTCGCCGACGCCGAGCGGCGCGGCGAGATCCGCACCGACATCGACCACCGTCAGGCCGCGGAGTGGATCGTGCGCATCATGCTTTCGCTCGCGGTCATGCCATCGGCCTCGGTCGACCTCGACAATCCCGCCGCCGTCCGGGCGTTCGTCACCGAGTTCATCGTTCGGGGCTTCGCTCCGTGAACCGAAAGGAACCCCATCCGTGAGCATGGACTTCGCAATGTTCTACGAGATTCCGGTCCCCCAGCCCTGGGGACCGGACAGCGACCACATCGCGTACAAGAACACGATCACCCAAGCGGTACATGGTGAAGCGGCCGGGTTCAGCTCGTTCTGGACCGTCGAGCACCACTTTCTCGACGAGTACTCGCACTGCTCCGCGCCCGACGCGCTCTACGGCGCCATCGCCGCGCAGACGACCACGATGCGGATCGGTCACGGAGTGCGCCTCCTCCCCTATCCGTACAACCACCCGGTACGCGCGGCCGAGGCCGCCGCCGTGGTCGACCTCGTGTCCGACGGTCGGCTCGAGTTCGGAACGGGACGCTCCTCCACCCGCGCGGAGCTCGAGGGGTTCGGCGCAGATCCCAACCTCACGCGCGCGCAGTGGGAAGAAGGCTTGCGACTCGTCGTGCGCGCGTGGACCGAGGACACGTTCGAGGCCGACGGGCCCACGTGGAAGGTGCCGCCGCGGCGACTGCACCCCAAGCCGTTACAACAACCTCACCCGCCGCTGTGGGTCGCGACGACCAATCCCGACAGCCATGTCCTCGCCGGAGAGCTGGGGCTCGGGTTGCTGTCCTTCACGATCGGGGTGCCACCCGAGGAGCTCGGCGAGCGCATCAAGCTCTTCCGGGAGGGTCAGACACGTGCGATCCCTATCGGCAAGTTCATCAACCCGCGCGCGGCCACGTTCACGATGGTGCATTGTGCGGAGACCGACGAACAGGCCTTCGAGGAAGCGGCCGAGTCGTTCGAGTGGTACGTACGCACCGCCCTCTGGCACATCGGCACCGTCGCGGAGTGGCAGGCCGGCAAGCCGCTCGGCACCTACGACTACGCACAGATGATCAGCGAACTCGATCTCTCCGCGCTCACGTTCGACTATTTACAAGAGTCGGGTGCGTGCATTGTGGGCGGACCCGAGCGGTGCTTGGAGGTCGCTCGGCGCTACGACGCTGCCGACTGCGATCTGCTGCTCTGCCTGCTCAACCCATACAAGATCTCCCATGAATCGGTGATGCGATCGATCAGCCTTCTCGGCGAACACGTCATGCCCCAACTCAAGGGGTAGACGCGCCCGAGCGCGCGCAAAGACCCCATTGGGGCGGCGTACCATGGTCGGCTCGATCCCGGCCGGAGAGTTGATGAGTCAACCGCGCATCACCTACCAACCGGCACTCGACGGCCTACGCGCGCTGGCGATCGCCGTGGTGATCGCCTACCACTTCGGCTACGGCTGGGCCCAGGGCGGCTTCCTCGGCGTCGATGCCTTCTTCGTCCTATCGGGATACCTCATCACGTCGTTGTTGCTCGCGGAGCGATCTGATACCGGAGACGTCTCGCTCCGCGGGTTCTGGGCCCGTCGGGCCCGTCGGCTGCTCCCGGCACTGTTCGTCATGCTCACCGTGGTGTGTCTCTACTCGGCGTCGAAGGTACCCAGCATTCAGCTGGACGCTCTGCGCGGCGACGCGTTCGCCGCCCTCTTCTATGTGTCCAACTGGCACGCCATCGCGGCCCGGCACTCGTACTTCGATCTCTTCACGAATCCGCTGCCACTGAACCACCTGTGGTCACTCGCGATCGAAGAACAATTTTACCTGGTATGGCCAGTCATCGTGCTCGCACTCCTCCGCCTTCGCGACGGCGCGCGACCTCCGCTTTGGATCTTCACCATCGCCGGCATACTCGCGTCGCAAGTCGCCATGAGCCTCGTCTACTCGGAGGCCGACCCATCCCGCGCGTATTACGGGACCGATTCGCGCGCCCACACGATCCTGATCGGATGCCTGCTCGCACTGGTACTGCGCGCCGCGCCCGACCTCCCCGCGCGCGCCGGCAAGACCCTCCAGGCGATCGGTCTCATTGCGTTCGCGATCGTGGTCGCGACGTTCAACCTGGGCCGCCCTACCGCGACCTACTTCAACGGTGGCAGCCTCGCGTTCGCCGTCCTCATCGCATTGGTCATCGCGGCCATCGTTGCACCTACGGGGCCACTCCGTCGCGCGTTCTCGTTGCCTCCCGTGCGTTACGTCGGGCGGATCTCCTACGGGTTGTACCTCTGGCACTGGCCCGTCATCGTGTTCGTGAACGACTCACTCCTTGGGCTGGGATCAAACGCGCTCAACGTCGCCCGCCTCGTCGCCACGGTCGCAATCACGGCCGCGTCGTTCCACTTCGTCGAACAGCCGATCCTGCACGGGCGCGTGCGCGCGAAACGCGCCAGAGCATTGCTCCCTATCGGTGTGACTGTGGTCGTCACTGCCGCGTTGATCGGCACAGCCGGCGCCACCAGCCCCGCGAGCACGCTCGGGCGCATCACAGGCGCAATGGGCTCCTGCGGACCGGCGCCGGCCGCCGAGTCCCGAAGAGCCGCCCGGGAGCTGCGCCACCTCGGCGGCATCACGACGCCGTCCGCTCCAACCACACCGCTTCGCCTCGCGGTCTTCGGCGATTCGCGGGCGTGTTCGCTCCTCACTGGGCTCGAGGTCGGAGCTCGACCGCTCCACGCGACGGTCGCGAACGGTACGGTGCTCGGGTGCGGCATCGTGGCCGGCACGATCTCACGCCGCTACGGAATGATGCCCCGTCCATGGGCGCTGGGCTGTCCAAATCGCGTCAATCGCCTCATCGACCAGGTCGTGGCACGCGACCATCCGAACGTCATCGTGTGGTTCTCCGGGTGGGAGGTCGCCGACCTCGAAGTGGGCAACCACGAAGTCGCGTTTGGCTCGCCCGAGCATCGACGTGTGATCCTGGACCGCATGGAGGCGCTCTACCGGCAGTCGCGGGCACCGGGCCGCAAGCTCGTGATCCTCACCGTGCCGGAGGACTCGCCCAGCACACTGCTCGCGGCCCCGACGCGAGCATTCGGCCGCCATACCATCGAGCTGAATCAGATCAACCTCGAGTTCGCGAATCGGCATCCCGAAGATGTTGCCGTGGTTGATCTCGCGCGGTATGTCTGCCCGAAGATTCAGCCGTGCCCCCGCCGGCGCGATGGCATTGCGCCCCGACCCTTCGACGGCATTCATTTCTCGGCCGAGGGATCCGCCTGGGCCGCGAAATGGGTCTGGCCCCAGCTCCTCGCAATCTGGCCGTCGCATTCATGAGCCAGCCGAGAATCGAGTATCAGCCGGCGCTCGACGGGCTACGCGCGCTGGCCGTCGCCGCCGTCATCGCGTACCACCTCGGCTATCCATGGGCCCAGGGTGGCTTCCTCGGGGTCGACGCCTTCTTCGTCCTTTCTGGATACCTCATCACGTCGTTGTTGCTCGCGGAGCGTTCCGATACCGGACGCGTCTCGCTCCGCGGCTTCTGGACGCGGCGCGCCCGACGACTCCTACCGGCGCTGTTCGTCATGCTCACCGCGGTCTGTCTGTGCGCGGCGGTCGCGGTCCCCGACATCCAGCTCGGGACACTCCGTGGCGACGCGTTCGCGGCGATCTTCTACGTCTCGAACTGGCACGCCATCTCGGCCGGCCAGTCGTACTTCTCGTTGTTCGCCGCGCCGCTGCCCCTGGCGCATCTCTGGTCGCTTGCGATTGAAGAGCAGTTCTACCTCCTGTGGCCGCTGATCGTCCTCGGACTCCTGAGGCTGAGCGGCGGCACCCGACGCGGGCTGTGGATCGGGACGATTGGCGGAATTGTCGGGTCTCAGATCGCAATGACGCTCCTGTATTCGGACTCCAATCCGTCGCGCGCGTACTACGGGACGGAGGCGCGGGCCCACACCATCCTGATCGGCTGTCTGCTCGCATTGATCATCCGCGCCCGACCCGATCTCACGGCGCGGGCGGGAATCGCGCTCCAAGCGGTCGGCGTGGTCGCCCTCGGTGCCGTCGTGACCGCTTTCAAATTCGGCGATGCGAGCGCCAGGTACTTCAACGGCGGCAGCCTCGCGTTCGCGATCGGGGTCGCGTTGGTGATCGCCGCGGCGACCGCGCCGCGCGGGCCACTCCGAACGGTGTTGTCCATTGCACCCGTGCGCTACATCGGGCGAATCTCCTACGGGCTCTATCTCTGGCATTGGCCCGTCATCGTGTACATGACCGAGGCGCGCGTCGGTCTGAGTTCGAACGCGCTCAACGTCGCTCGGCTCGTCGTCACGTTCGCAATCACGATCGCGTCGTTCCACCTCATCGAAGCGCCGATACTTCGAGGCACTGGCCGCCTTGGTCGCGTCCGAGTCCGGTCGGCGCTCCTCCCGGTCGGCCTGAGTGTGGTGGTCGCGAGTGTGTTGATCGGGACCGCGGGCGCGACCTCGCCGACACGCGTGCTCGGCCGGGTGACCGGCTCACTCGGCATATGTGGATCGGCGCCAAGTTTCGAAATCCGCGACGCCACTCGTGAGCTCCGTCGCCTTGGACACATTTCTGCGCCCGCGCCGATCGGAGGCCGACGACGGCTCGCGGTGTTCGGCGACTCGCGGGCGTGCTCGATCCTCACCGGACTCGAGCTCGTCGGTCGCGAAGTGCACGCGACGGTGGCGAACGGCGCGATCCTCGGCTGCGGGATCGTGGCCGGCACGATCACTCCTACGAACCACATGATGATTCGATCGTGGGCATTGGGTTGCCCGGACCGCGTCAATCGCATCGTCGATCACGTCACGGCCGCGTCACATCCGGAGGTGATGCTCTGGCTCTCCGGGTGGGAACTCGCCGACCTCGACGCCGGGGGCCACGACGCCGTGTTCGGGACTCCCGAGCACCGCCAGCTCCTGCTTGACCGCATGGAGGCGCTCTACCGGCGGGCTCGCGCGCCGGGCCGCAAGCTCGTCATCCTGACCCTGCCCGAGGAATCGCCGGGCACCGACTATTCGCCGACCAAGGAAGTCGGGCCACGCACCGCGATCCTCAACGCGATCTTCCGCGAGTTCGCGAGTCGTCACCCCGCTGATGTCGCCATCGTCGACTTCGCCCGCCACCTGTGTCCGACCGGCCAACCGTGCTCACCGCAGCACGACGGCATCCACCCGCGGCCGCGCGACGGCATCCACTTCTCGGCCGAGGGTTCCGCCTGGGCCGCTAAATGGCTCTGGCCACAGCTGCTGGCGATCTGGCCGGAGCCAGCTTCTCCCACATCGAGTCCTCGCCAGTAGAATCTCTCGATGGAATCTGCCCCGCAACTGCCCGACCGCAACCTGGCGATGGACTTGGCCCGCGCCACCGAAGCCGCGGCGCTCGCAGCCGGTCGGTGGTTCGGTCGAGGCGACAAGAACGGAGCCGACGGTGCCGCCGTCGACGCGATGCGCCTCGTCCTCAACTCCGTTCCCATGGAGGGTGTCGTCGTCATCGGCGAGGGCGAAAAGGACGAAGCCCCAATGCTCTTCAACGGTGAGGAGATCGGCGCCGGTGGTCCGGCCGTCGACATCGCCGTCGACCCCATCGACGGCACCACGCTGGCCTCGCTCGGACGGAACAACGCCATCTCGGTCATCGCCGTCGCCGAGCGCGGCACGATGTTCGACCCCGGACCGTGTGTCTACATGGACAAGATCGCCGTGGGACCCGAAGCAGTCGACGTCGTCGACCTCGACGCGCCGATCAAGGCGAACCTGGAGGCCGTCGCCAAAGCAAAAGGGGAGAGGATCCACGACGTCACCGCGGTCATCCTCGACCGGCCTCGCCACGAGGACATCATCCGCCAGTGCCGCGAGGCCGGAGCCCGTATCCGACTCATCCAGGACGGCGACATCGCCGGCGCGATCTCGGTGGCGACGCCAGGCTCGGGTTCGGACATCCTCTTCGGCATCGGCGGCACCCCCGAGGGCGTGACCGCAGCCTGCGCGCTCCTCTGCACCGGTGGATCGATCATCGGTCGGCTATGGCCGCGCAACGACGACGAAAAGCGCGCGGCACTCGACGCCGGCTACGACCTCGATCGCATCCTCACCACCACCGACCTCGTCTCCGGCGAAGAAGTCTTCTTCGCGGCGACCGGCATCTCCGACGGTGATCTGCTGAAGGGTGTCCACTACCGCGGTGACGGCGCGAGCACCGAGAGCCTCGTGATGCGGGCGAAGTCAGGAACGATCCGCACGATCCACTCCGAGCACCGCTGGCAGAAGTTGATGCGTTACTCCGCGGTCAAGTTCGACTGACCGCTGCGCCCTTCCGACGTGCGACCACGAGCATGCTGTCACGCAAGGACGGCGGAAGGTGCCGATACACCCGGTTCTGGACGTTGCCGATCAGCCGGTTCTTCCCGGTCCGTCCTCGCGAGTCCAGCAGGCTCACCATCTGCGAGCTGACCAGCTCGAAACCAGCCCCTTCGATGTACGCGTCCATCTCGCGCTGGGTGTACTCACGGAAGTGCAACGGATTCGTGGGATCCTCGTTGATCAGGTGGAACGGGTTGCGCCCGGCCAAGATATGGAAGCGGCGGCCCAGGGCGACGCCATTCGGCGTGCCCAAGACGAGCAGTCCTCCGGGAACGAGCAAGGAGCGAACGAACGCGAGCACCCGGGCCGGCGATGTATGCATGTGCTCGATAATCTCGCCCATGATGACGAGGTCGTACGGCTCGTCGACCGCGATCCACTTTTCCTCGTACTGGCTGTCGTTGAGGTCGAACTCGTAGTGGCGGCTGGCGAAAGCCGCGAAGCCGAGCGAGTCGAGGCCGAGGGTGTCGACCGGGACGGCCAAGCACTCCGTCAACAGAGTGGTGAGCGGCGAGGGTCCGATATCGATCACCCGGGGCGGCACCGGGAGGTCGAGCGCGGTCGCCGTCTCGACCATGTACCCGAATCGACGCGCGTGCATCGCGGTGTACCCGACATGGGCGAAACGGTCACGGATTTCGCTCTCGGTCGGGACTGGCATTCGCTGACCCGCGGCTGGCTTGTCCATAATCTCCCTCGACCGGCCGATGCTATCGGGAGGCGTCGTCACCCCGTTGCCGCGACCTCGAGGCGAAGTTCGGCTCGGGCCAGGGCACCGACTGCCTCTGCATCGTCCGCATCGGCGGCCACTCGTTGGGCCGCGTTCTCTTGCGCGGTCCGCGCGCGCACCACGTCGACCTGCTCGGGAAGCTCCGCAACGTCCGAAAGGATCGTCACGTGATCACCGCTGACCTCAACGAATCCGCCGTGGACCGCGACCGCGACCTCACCCTTCTCCGGAAGGATGACGCGGACCTTCGCCACGCCGAGTGCGCCGACGAACGGGACGTGACCGGGAAGGAAAGCGATCTCACCGTCGGTCGTACGACACACGACCATCTCGGCATCGCCCTGGTAAAGGACGCGCTCCGGGGAGACGAGCTGTACGGCGAACGGCATGATCAGCCCTCTTCGAGCGTCTTCGCCTTGGCGAGCACACTCTCCACGCCACCGACGTTGAAGAACGCCTGCTCGGGGATCTCGTCGAGTTCACCGTTGACGAGGGCCTCGAAGCTCTCGACCGTCTCCTCCACCGGCACGAAGATGCCGGGCAGACCGGTGAAGACCTCGCCGACGAAGAACGGCTGGCTCAGGAACCGCTGGATCTTGCGGGCCCGACTCACCGTGACCTTGTCGTCCTCGGAAAGTTCGTCGAGACCGAGGATGGCGATGATGTCCTGGAGCTCCTTGTACCGCTGGAGTACCTCCTGGACCCTGCGGGCAACGTCGTAGTGACGCTGACCGACGACCTCGGGCGCAAGAATGTTCGAGGTCGACGCCAACGGGTCCACGGCCGGGTAGATGCCGAGCGCCGCGATCTGGCGGGAGAGTTCGGTGGTCGCGTCGAGGTGCGTAAAGGTGGTGAACGGCGCGGGGTCGG